>NZ_JUEI01000045.1:0-77908 GCF_000802655.2 Paenibacillus sp. IHB B 3415
CTCCCCCGGATACTGTTCCAGGGGGAGCGCCTTGTTTATGCCTTGCAGAGCCGGCAATATCCGCTTCCGCGCAAAGCCTATTTCAAATAATTCAGCAGGATCTGCGCAGCTTCTGCACGGGTGGCGGCAGCCTTTGGAGCAAGGTTACCGTCCGCCCGTCCGTTCACGAAGCCCAGTGAAGCGGCTGCGGCTACATGTTCTGCTGCCCAGCCGGAGATGCTTGCAGCATCCTTCATAGAAATGATGTCCGCAGCAGCCGGCATTGCACCATGCTGGAGCTTGTAAGCCCGCATCAGAATAACAGTCATCTCTTCACGGCTGATCTCTGCATTCGGCTGGAAGGACACCGGACTCCGTCCGGTAATCAGCCCGGCCTGCACCATGCCGGAGAGAGCGTCCCTGTACCAGGCATCTTGTGGAACATCGGCGAATGCGATGTTGCCACTGCTGTCGCCGTTCCCGCTGTTCCCGCTGGTGCCACTGCCGGCACCGTTCCCGATGCCGTTACCACTGCTGCCGCCGCTGCCGCCCAGCTGCAGCGCACCGGCCATCAGCTGCACGAATTCAGCCCGGGTAATATTCCGGCCCGGCTGATAAACCTGCTCCGAGATTCCCTTGATCAGATGTTTCGCAGACAGCTCACGCAGCTGCCGCCGCTGCCGCCCAGCTGCAGCGCACCGGCCATCAGCTGCACGAATTCAGCCCGGGTAATATTCCGGCCCGGCTGATAAACCTGCTCCGAGATTCCCTTGATCAGATGTTTCGCAGACAGCTCACGCAAGGCTTCAAAGGCCCAGTGTGTAAGCGGAACATCGCTGAATTGCTTGGAATACTCCAGCAGCGCGTATGTGCCGCTGCCGTCAAGAAGTCCCGTCAGCCCGCCCGCTTCAGCTGCTCCGCCCAGATAGGTGAGTGTACCGTCACTGCTCACACGGTACAGGCCAAGCAGCCTCGAATCAAGCCCATCCGCTGGCCAGCGGACGCTTACCGGAACCGGATAATCCTCCAGATGGAGCGCTGTCCCGTCTGCCCTTACCAGACTCAGGTCATAATCCATTAGCTTGCCTTTGAGTGCTACGCCAGCTTCTGTCTTCAGCTTCGCAGCTTCCAGTGTCTTGGGCTGCACCTTCAGCACAATCTTGGCACCGCTGCTCCCGGCAGCAGGCACGGTTTCCGCCAGCTGCTTCAGCAGCTCCGGCGCCAGCACAAGCTCTATTCCGTCTCCCTGCACACGCAGGGAATGAGTTCCCAGCAGCTCTCCGGCATTCACCGGAAGCTCAACCACAGCCGCTTGCCCCGCCTGCACTGTAACTACTCCATTCACCGCAGGACTGCTCAGCTGAGCGGCTGTAATGACTGCAGCCGAAGGACCCGACGTTGCGGTAGGCTGTGGTGTTGCCGCAGGCTTCGTCGTAGATGAAGGCGGACTTGTTGCTGTCACCGGCGGGTCCGTTGGTGTCACCGGCGGATCTGTCGGCGTTACCTGCTGACGGCTGACAGTCAGCTCAATCGTCGCTGTAGGGACCGTATCCACATAAGTATGCTCCCCGATCATACGGGTGTTCATGACCTCAACCTTGTATGCCCCCGCATCAGATATAGCAGCCTTATCCAGTGTCAGACTGCTCCCGGCCGCACCGTCCAGCACAAGATCGTTCTTCAGCCAGCGGTAGCTCAGCTCTCCATACACAGAATTGGCTACAATGTTAAAGGTAACTGAATCCCCTTCCTTTACCGGATTTACACTTGCCGTGAACGTCTGGACCACCGGTATTTCATGTGCCGGATAGACCTTGAGTACCAGCTCTGTTCCGGTGATACGTTCCGGATTCACCTCCGCTTTGCCGGTCAGCACAACACGGTAAGCTGTCCCGTTCTCTTCCATTCCCGGCGTGAAACGGTATACTGCACCGGTAACACTCGTTAGCGGCAGCCAATCGCCGCTGTCCGGCCGCTTCATTTCCCAGCCGATAGACGCCACGTCACCTGTTGCATCAACAAGCAGCGTCAAAGGTTCGCCCTCAACGGCGTCCATGGCAGAAGGTAAATCTACCGCGAAGGCAGGGGTAATCCACTCTACTGCAGCCGGGAGCACTTGCAATATATATTCCTGCTCGCCGGTTAAGCCGCTATCGTCTGCCACAACCGCCTTATAACGGTAGCCGCTCATCGCTTCCGTCAACGCCGCCAGCGTCAGGCTGTCGCCCGAACCGACCGGCTCGCCATAACCATAGCCATCGCCCTTGTCGAGGTACCAGGTGAAGGACAGTGTTCCTTCTCCTTTACCGGCGGCGCGGAGTACTCCAGCTGAACCCGCCCGCATCAAGCCTTCACTGACAATCTGCACCTCCGGCGCCTTTTGGTTCCATTTCGCAGTCAGCGTCATTACTCCCGGCACGGTCTGATTGGCAAAATCCCATTTTTCTGAATCGTTGTACCAGCCCTCCAGCACATAACCTTTATTCATTACGGCCGGAGCAGTTAACTGCTCGCCGTATGCAGCCTGAACGACTGTCTGCGCCGGACTTCCGCCACCCGCATCAAAAGTAATATCATAGCGCCCGTTCAGCTCGGTCAGAGCGCTGATTTCACTATTGCTGAGGTTACGGACTTCAATTTTCATCCGCTGGTTATCCTTCGCCTGATCATCCGCTACTCTCACTGCTGCACCGTCACTCTTGGACGCTCCTTCTACAGTGATTACTTTATTATTGCTTTTGTTAATGATCTTGTAGTAATCTCCGTCTTTCTCCAGCTTCCACTGCTGCGTATCCGGTATCGTTCCGGAAGCTTTCGTATTCTGACACAGCTGCTGGATTGCTGAACCGGGAAGAATGTCGAGCACATGGCCGCTTTGGACCGATTGGATCTGATAATAGCCTGTACCGAGATCAAGTAATCTCCACAGCTGATTATTACCGTCACCGTTAGACCACTGGTTAATCACCGCCAGCGGATCACTGGAGACTCTGTCCACATCCAATGCTTTTCCGCTGTGCTTGGGCTGGATTTTAACCATTTTCTCCGGAATGATCTTCCCCGCAATCGAGCTCATAAATCCGCCGCTCGTCTTATCAATCGTGAGACTGTCGACATTGAATCTGCCGGTATCTCCTTGTTCGCGGATGAATTCAATCGTATTCTTGCCGGCTTTGAGGTTCACGGACTCCGTACTGTTAGCCCAGATATCCCAATTCGCTGTCGGAGTTAAGGACACTTGCTTGATTCTCTGTCCATTGACCATCATCGACATGGTAATATTCGAGCTTTGTACCCCGGAATAACGCAAAGTTGACGTATAGTCAGCCGTATTAGGAACATTTACTTCAAACTTCAGCGTGTCCCCGGTCTGCTCGAATCCGCCTACGAACCCGTTGCCTTCATACCATAAATGATCCCTGACAACCTTGAGGCTTCCTTGCCGGGTGGCATCTTCGGCCTGATACCTCCACGGAGTACGCTTGTTAAGATGAATACTGTCCATATTTAGAATGCCGGAGTTTCCTGTTTCATTCTTATAAGTAATTGTGTTTTTACCCGCCTTCAGGCTTAACGTGTCAAGCTGCTCCTTCCAAATGGTAAGTCCGCCGGTAGAAGGGAGGGTAATATTCTTAATCTTCGTGCCGTTCAAATACAGGCCATAGGTTGTGCCTGCAGCTTCCTTGGCATATCTCAGCTTCACATCATAGGAGGCCGCATTCTCAACATTTACCGCAAACTCCACGGAAGAGTTCGCTTTGGACAGCCCAGTGACATATCCGGTTCCCAGATTGCCGTCTTTGGCGTAAACGACTGCTGCATCATTCGCTCCGGACAGTTTGGCATCTTCAGCTCCATAATGCCAGGTTGTAGCTTCGGTCACTGTTATAAAATCCAGATTGACGTTGCCGGTGTCGCCTTCGTCATATTTATAAGTGATTGTATTTTCCCCTTCTTGAAGAAAAATATTGTCATAGCGGTCGGCCCAGCTGTCCCAGCTTTTTAGGCTGAAGAAATCGACCTGCTTAATCTTTTGCCCGTTTACATACATAGTCAGCGTCCGGTCATCGTTGAATCCCAGGCTGTAGCCCAGCTTAACCGAATAGCTGCCGGCAGCAGCGGCATTTACTTTGAAGGAAACTGCAGAGCTAGAGGTCCAGAGCCCTCCGGCAAATCCCGTTCCGCTGTAACCCGGATGATCTGCATCAACCTTTGCATTTCCGGACAGCACGGCATTTTCTGCTTCATACAAGGTGCTGCGCTTGATAATCATGGCATCCAGAGCCAAAGCACTCTTGCCGGACAGGCGGATTGTGTTGCTTCCGGCGTTAAGCGGAAGGTTATAAACGGATTTCAGATCGAAATTCGCCTCAAATCCGGCATTCGAAGGGAAGGAAAGATCGCGGGGTGCTCCCCCATTAACGCCTAATTTCATGGTAACCGGATTCGCCGTGTTATTGTTGTATCTGAAATCCAGCGAGTAGGTCCCGCCAGCCGTAGTGTTTACTGTAAACTCTATATAGTCATTAGTGCTGCTGTTATTGTATTTTTGGTATACGCCGCCCGAAGCATAAGCGGTTCCTCCGGGGATTCTCGCTACTCCTGACAGCTTTGCCTCCTCGGCTTCATAGATTTCGCTTCTCTCTTCTCCGGAAGGTCTGTTCAGAACTGTGCCGGGGTTGGAAGGAATGCCAAGATTGATGAAATCATGATCATCCCAGTGAATCCGCTGGGCTCTTATGCCTCTGTTCCCGCCGCCTTGCCCATGGGTCGGTATGCCGTGATACAGAATCCAATCCTCGCTGTCGTCTTCGGACTTCAGGAACAGGGGAGAGCCGGGGCCATACGAGCTGTTCTCATCCGATCTTTTCATCACAGGCTCAGGATATTTGACCCATGAATCCGCATTCATCACATCCGAGGATGCATCTGCAACGGATACGCCAACCGCATAGTTATCATTCATGAAGCTGCTGGCCGAGTAGGCAAAATAGATTTTACCGTTTCTCTCGACTACCGCAGCGCCTTCGTTGATATTATCGTTTTTCTTTTCCCAATCATATTCCGGTTTGGCCACCGTGCCTTCCGGCCCTTCCAGGGTCCACGGGTTCTTCATTTTGACAATCGTCGGACTCTCATCGAATTTCGTATTCTCCGGATTCTGCGGGTCCTTGAAATAATAGTATTTGGTATAAGTAAAGTAGGTTTCCCCTTTAATGGAGACTACGCCGCAGGCCAAACCATAACCCTGTGTGTTCAGCAGCCCCTTCTTGACCGTAACCTGCCCGTTGCTGTCTTCATTAGCGGATTCGCCCTTCAGTTCCCAGGTTCCTTCAAAAGGATCGGGTGAAGCATTCTCAAGGACGTAGGAGCTTGGATGTCCATATCCGAAGCTATTCTCAGGGCCGGAAGAGAAATAAAGATACCATTTGCTATCCAGCCTGTATATATATGGACCCCACACATAGCCGAAGCTATCCGGTTTCTTCCAGACCACTTTGCTTTTGGCCGTAGATACACCGAGAATAGTTTCATGCCTTTTCAAAGTGATGTTATTATCGCCTGAAGATGCAGAATAGTAATAACCGTCAGCAGCCCTGGCTACTGTAGGATCAGCACCGCCCATAAGCGGGTTAACGTAATTAGAGGTTACATCCGCGTAAGAGATGCCTGACAGCAGCAATGAAAGTATCAACACCAGGGGGAGCAGCTTTAAGCTTTTTTTTCTCATAGTAATCTCCTTTTCTAAGCAATTTCTGATCATTTTGACAAAAGTTATGTTCACTTGTCCTCCTCCGCAAAGAGATGACCCAGCATTTTGAAACCGCTTACCATTATTCATAGTGCTACGCATCCATTATAAATTAAGAGCGGAACTGTTTTTCCGCATCATGTTTTGCGATATTTTGAGCGATTGGTTGAGCCGGAGAGGGGGCGGGGAGAGAAGCCAGGTATTCTTGCTATATTTTTAGTTTTCTTATGTTATTTTGACTGGTCTATATTGTAATATTTCGGATTGATTATTGACAAGTAAACTTGGCGTATTATAATGAAGATGCCAAGTTTACTTGTCATAATCAAAGGAGGATTTCTAATGGAAAAGGAACTGATATTAGAAAAAAGCAGACAAGAGAAGAACGACGAAGGAAGAGAATTTGTTCATAATAGAGGCAGAAAATTTGGAGTCCTGGGTATGCTGATTATTTTTAGCATCCTGGCTGTTTATAATTTATACGATAACCACCAAGAGACGAATACTGCATTAGTAGCGGTATTTATGGGGTATTTAGGCTGTGAAAGTATCGGAATCTATAGTATAACTAAAAAAAAATTAGATTTAATTAAAGCTATCGCAGGACCTGTATTAAGCATCTATTTTTTCGTAAAGTACTTTTTAATTGCAGGATAGGAGTCAACATGAATGATAAGCTGGTTTTGAGAAACAGGCTGCGGGAGGCCAGGGCAGAGCAAAAAATATCCCAAGCTGAGCTGGCAGAAATGGTGGGTGTTTCAAGGAATACGATAAGTTCGATTGAAACCGGACAGTTCAATCCTACTGCAAAGCTGGCGCTTGTTTTATGTATTGCTTTGGATATGAAATTCGAAGAATTGTTTTATTTTGATCTGTGAATCTAAAAGCTCTGCCGGCCCGCTTACCGGCGGGCTTATTTTGGTATTGCAGCAAAATTCAAGCTGTTTGTAATCTTTTCCCCTCCAGCGGTTAATAATGCTTAGGACTAGCAGGCTGGAAAGGGGCATGGGATGAATGAAACGCAAACTTTTACTGACCGGAGCGGCTGGAAGAATCGGCAACGCACTCTTCAAAGGGCTGAACGAAGACGGCAGATACGAGGTTACCGGCGCAGATATACAGGCAGACGAAGAGCAGGGGATCGTTGAACTGGACATTAATGATGAAGCACGGCTGGCGGAGCTTACTAAGGATGTCGATACGGTGCTCCACTTTGCCTGGATTAAGGATGAAGACGATTTCCTCGGTAAAGTGCTTCAGGGGAATGTAGCGGGTGCGTATAAGCTGTTTGAGGCGGCGGTGCAGAATGGGGTGCGGCGCATTATATTCGCCAGCTCCAATCATGCGACCGGTTATTATAAGTCGGATGAGACAACGGGACCGTCTGACCCTTACCGGCCGGACAGCTTCTATGGATTAAGCAAATGTTATATTGAGCTGCTGGGCCGCCTCTATTCGGACCAGGGCAAAATCTCTTCGCTGAATATCCGGATCGGCAACTTCCCCGGGGACGACCGGCCCCATTCGGAGCGGGCAGGGCATATCTGGATCTCGGAGCGTGATTTGCTGCAGCTGGTCAACTGCTGTATTCAGGCGGATGAGGAACTGCAATATTTGAATCTGTACGGGACCTCGGCGAATAGTGACAACTATTATACGATCGGTTATCTGGAGGAGCTGATCGGGTACAAGCCTCAGGATGATGCGGCGGAGCTGCTCGAACAGGCCAAGGCGGCGGGCCGGGAAATACGCAAGGATGAAACCGAATATCAGGGAGGCCAGCAGGAGTAGGAAGCAGTGTAAACCGCGATTTCTGTTACCTGTATGAAAAGAAGGCATGCGAAGATTATCTTTCGCGTGCCTTTTTTGTGCAAGCCATATACATACCTATACATATAAATAAAAGGCTGAAACCCATCCCGAGCAAAGCGCTGCTGTCCAGAGCTCCGGGGGATTGCTGCATAATCAGCAGGGTGTATTGAGTGACTACGATGGATACCAAGGCGTCAGTGAAGCTGAATATTTTGAGTGTGGATACTATGGGACCCTTCAGATGCCGGTTAGCCGTCATACCGTAAACTGCCATTCCAAGCTTGGTGAATGAAACGGCAGCAACGAGATAGACAAGGTTTCCGCTGAAAATAAGGGCATCCCCGAGGACATACATCCGCAGGGAAACGAGCAGATAACTGATGCCCAGCAGGCAAAGGAACAGGCCGCCGCGCCTGTAAATGGTGTGCTCCAGCTGGAGCCTCTCGCCGGGTTGTTCGATTTGTTTAACGGCTGCGTACTTGTGGAGCGCCTGGCCTCTTGCCACACTGAGAATCAAATAATAAATGGCATTGGTGATCAACCAGCCGGAAAGGAGGTACACGCCAAGAATCAGCTTGCCTGCACCGATCACCGCATTAACAGCCAGAGATACGGCGTTGACCATGGCGGTGCGCTCCTGATAATCCCCCCGGTAACGGTCAAGTAGTTCCCTGATGTGAATCCCTCCGTTCATTCCGCTGAATACGGTCAATAGCATCCTACAATCCGGATGTTAATAAATTGTTAAAGCTCTGGGCGGCCGTGTCGGTTCCTGGGATACCCACCTGAAGCGGACGAATTGTCCCAGGAAGATAAGAAACGAATTGATACGCTGGAGGAAGCGGGTAAAGGGTACACAGATAAAGAGTAAATTCGCAAGCATTAAGTAGAAGAGAATTTATATAACAATAAAAATCACGTGGTATATCTATCGTTTATGGCGGACTCTTGTCTTATGTGCACCTCCCTTTCTTATTATGCAAGCATTTGTTGATGGACAAGTACACAAGCGCTGTAGCAAGTCCAATCATACTATATTGTATGTTAAGAAAAAGGGAGGTGCTTAATATGGGAACTTATCTCGATGGAAGAACATCGCAGAATGCGAGTTATGCTAACTCCATTTCTATCCCGATTTTGGTGATTAACACACCACAGCTTTTTGGCCAAGTCGGACTAATCACTCAAGGAGTAACAACAAATCCGCGTGTTCTGCTTAAAGGAACGATATCCGTGTCGCTTCCGTTAGCATTGGTAGGAATTACGATTACGATTGTCAGAGGAACGTTGCCTACTGATCCGTTGGTTTACTCGGCTACATCGACCTTCAGTCTCAGTGTTCTGGCTCCGCAGGTAATTGCTTTCTCTGCTGATGACTTTGTGCCGCCGATCACCCCGCAATTGACTTACACAGCATTTGTATCTTCTAACTTGCTTGGAACAATTCGTGTCGGTCCTGAAAGCTTCGATGCTATCCTGGTTTCTGACTAAAAATTGGATCACACAATATCTAGTTTTAGGAGGTGATTCTTATGGCGATTCTCTTACCTCAGCAGTTTTACTCTCTGGCTGCCAATATTGGTAAATCTTATTTTGAGAACTTGAACGGTGGAGCAAATGCAACAATTACCGTTAATAATAACGGTCCGGCTCCGATCAATCTTGTAGTTACACGTGTCAATGCCCCTGTTATCACTTATGTAATACCTCCAACCAATAGCCTCACGTTGGAAGTTGCTTTGCTGTTGGTAGCCGCTCTCCAGACCACAGCTGCTGGTGCTGCAACTGGTACAATTCAAATTGCTACTTCTGATTTTTAGTTCCAAAAACGACGATAGATAAATTTTAAGATTCATGCGATATCATTTATGATTGTATTAACGGAAGAACCGTATCCCACCAGTAATGGTGGGGTATTTCTTTGCGATAAGGAAAATTTTCCTTATCGTCACATACAGAGTGTGAAAAAAAGTAATTATATTAAGAGTATGTGGAAGTCCCGTGTCTGCCATCATTAGCGGGGTGTTTTGGTATAAAAGAGGGATCGTATTGAGTAATGCATACAAAGTTCTGAAAACGGATGCAGAGTTTCTTACAGCTACTTTATTACAATACCCGGTATCTATAGTTGAACGCCGTGGTAAACTCGCCGGTTGCACAATTGATAGTGGTGGGAAGGTCCGAAAGTGGAGCCCAGAAAGTGTGAAAATCGCTGATACATATTACTGAAGAGGTGAGTTTGAATTACCTGACGGGTTTGCAGGCAGATAAGTCAAACTGGTTGGGGGGTTATATTTATATATCAATTCCTAAATCAAAAAGTTGTTTCTTTACAGGAGGTATACGTTTTAATCGTTCGATTTCATCCCGCAAAGGTTTATCTAAAGACCCTGTTTCCAAAATTAACTCGGGTTTATCTGAAATAGTGTTTAATAAATCTAAAAGTATATGGAGCCCTTTTTCTCCAAAATTCCTCGTCTGCTTTAAATCCTGCACGGTTGTATTTAACACCTTATCAATTATTGTATAATCATTTTCCTGTAGTGAATTGAGAATTCTGGAGATGCTTTTATTGGAATAGTCTGGAGCTGCGATTCGTAAAAAGTGGATAGGGAAAGGGTGAAAGACTTCGGGTACGGGGATGTAGTGCATTAAAGGCATATTTCCAGACACTGCATTTTGCATATTTCATCACCTTATTAAGTAAGTATAGTAGATTCATTAAATACTAAAAAGGAGCAAGGTTAACTTCTTTTTATATAAAAACAGTTAACCAAATGAAAGACTTTTCAAACGTAACATGCGTAAAATAATACGACATTAATGCAAACAAACCCGCCGGGCAAGCTGGCGGGTTTGTTTTAAATGATATTTAATCGACATCTCATTCATTTTTTCAATATGCTTCTTAAGACTTTTTAAAGCTCGCTCTTCACAATCACTACAAATCAAAATAGGATACGTTTGATTATGCGATATTTCCGGTGGAATAATATTAAAGACTCCATTTCAATCCTCTAAATATGCCCCTTCCTTAACTGGTTGTTGGGCCTTTTTTTATAACTCAGAAAAGACTGGGTGAATAAGATAAGTATTGAGGTGAGGAGATGGCAACTATAATTTTTAAGTTTAAAGATGGCGCTATCATTGAAAGTGATTTCGATCATGAATATACAAATGAATTATTGGATGAAATTCTTAAACTTCACGAAGGAGTAGGAATTATCAAAATCAAACAACCTGATGGGTCTTTGCAAAGTTATACAATTGATTGCGCTGAATATGTATCTGCATACATTGAGTATTAATTCGTTTTCCGATATACCCAAGCAGGGTACAACGATCCGCATATCCTATGATGTACTTTAATTCAATGGAGGAAATCATAATGAGTGAAAATGTGGGAGGATACGGCGGATTTAGCGGCGGATTTACATCTACGGCAGGGATTTTAGTTCTGTTCATTCTGTTAGTAATTATCTCTAAAGCATTTGTACTGTAATACATTTTAACTAATGGGATCATCTTACTGCCGATCTTCTCATCCTTGGCCCAAAACGGTACCAGCCCCCAACGCAGTTCCCCCAAGCGGTTTCCCTCGTCACTGGCGATTACCGCTGGAACATTATGCATAGGAGCTACATTATAATTGGGTTTCAGCGTAGCTAATTTGCTGTCATCGATTAAGTAGTGCGTAATTAGTTCTTCCAGGGTGACCGTAATGGTAAAGCGTCCACACATTTAATCAACCTCCTCATCCAATTATAGCGCTTGGCTTCTTAGGATAGAGGAGGTAAGTGTTGGATTAATTATTCGGTTGTAGCTATGCCAGCTTACTTCACCTTAATATTGGGTGTTGCCCGACTGGCTGGTTTTACCTGAGGCAAAGCCCTTAAACAGGGTGGGTACATTGTGATAGCGGGTGTTGGTGATTTTTGCGGCGCTGCTGCTGTTGTCTGTACGGAAGATGGAATCTTTGACATTCGAGATGTCAGAGCTGTCCAGTGTGAAGTTCACGGCGTAGGAGGTTCCGCCGTTCTGGCGGGCCAGCTTGCCGATGTCGTCGGCTCTGAAGTTCTTAATGTTGATTGTGCCCGCAGCGTTTGCCTGGAAGACTTTATCGTAAGCTTTATATGCACCTCCGCCCGTAATATTGACTGTACCGGAGGCTTTCAGCGTCAATGCATCCTCGCCCACATCCTGCCAGGTCACGTTAGAGATTGTAGCGTTTCCATAACAGTGCACCCCGTCTGCGCCGGGAGCACCGATAATTACATTTTTGAGTGTAGCATTCTTCTCCAGCCGGAAGATTGGCTTCTGGTTCTCTGCCTGGCTGCCATCTCCAAGTGTACTGGCATTGGCGACATAAGTCTGGCCATTGCCGTTAAAGGTTTCTCCTGCTGGAACTACAATCGTTGTACTGACAACAATTGGCGTTGCAGCGGATACCTTGGCCGGACTGGCAACATAGAACGAAGACAACATAACAACCGACAGGAGTAAGCCCGCAACCTTTTTCAATAATATTCCGCCCTTCAACTGTAGAGTATAGATCCGGCGAACCGGAATCTTGCGGGTGTCCTGACCAGATGTGCACCTCTGCCCGCACCCGATATATAGGATATTCGGAACACGTGTGCATAGAACAAATTAGTTCTGCTGAGATCAATTACCATATTTCCGACACAATTTGGAGGGAGCGGCAAGCTTAGATATAGTGTATAACAATAGTAGAAATGGAGGAGATTACATTGACGCAGGAAGAACTTATCCACGAAATTATGAACAATAATATGAGAAGAGAGAAAGAAGAGAAAGTAAGAAAGTATAAGATTCTGAATACATACGCCAAGAAAGGACAGACCGTAATGGCCGGCTCCTCACTGATGGAATATTTTCCGGTTAATGAATTACAGCAGACGCTGGAGAAGCAGACGATTATTTACAACCGCGGAATTGCAGGCTATGTAACCAGTGAGCTGTTAAATTCCTTGGAGGAATGTATTGTTGAGTTGGAGCCTTCTAAGCTGTTCATTAATATTGGCACCAATGACATCAGCTCAGCAGACGGCGAATATCAAGTCGGGCATCTGCTTGCGAACTATAATGAGATTCTGACGAAGATCGGAGGAAGGCTGCCGGAATGCAAGGTGTATGTCATGGCGTACTATCCGGTGAACGCTAAGGCTGATTTCAGCGGAGTGGATCAAGAGATGAAGGCAGGAATGTTCAGCACCAGAACAAATGCCGCGTTACGCGAAGCCAATGCCGAAGTGGAGAAGCTAGCAGCGCAGCATGGATATGCGTTCATTAATGTGAATGAAGGGTTGACGGATGAGGAAGGGAATCTGAACGAAAAGTACACGATGGACGGGATTCATATGCATGCGAATGGGTACGCGGTGGTACTTAATAATCTAAAAGAATATCTATAAGCGCATGACTCAATGCAAAGCAGCGGTCCTCCGGAGCAAGAGAGCCGCTGTTCAGTTATAACACTCCCTCAGATCAGTTCCCCTTTCCGCTTCAAATACACATACAGCACAATTCCCGACACGGAGCAGACCGCAGCACATAACCCGATGAAGCCATAGCCCGCCTGCAGGCCGCGCAGCAGACCAAGCTCGCTTGAACGGCCATAGATCGTCTTAACGAGTTCAATCACCCAGCCGATAATATAGTTTCCAATAACACTGCCGAGACCCATTAGCGTCACCACAAAAGTAATCGCAGTATCACTCCCGTTAGGATAGCGGCGGGCAATAAAGGCCATGACGGTAGGGTAGATGATCGCGATCCCTGCCCCGGACAAGGCGAACAGAAAAGCCAGGCTTTCCCCGCCGGCCAGCGCTACAAAGGTACAACCTGCCGAGAGCATTGAGAAGATAATCAGCGAGAGCACGAAGCCGATCCGGTCTGTCAGCGGTCCGATTACGAGTCTTCCCAGCGAGAACAGCAGGAAGAAGGCGGACAGCATGCCGGAGGCCTTGACGGTATCCCAGGCGTAAGCTTTTTCCAGAAAATTAACCAGCCAGCCGCCCACGGCGAGCTCGGAGACAACCCCGAAGGACAGGATCATTACCATCATCCAGAGCGCAGGATCGCGCATTAAGGTCTTGAAGGAGGTGCGGTCCTCATGCGGCAGATCATCTCCGGGAAACGTACTGCGCAGCGCCGATACAATCGGCAGCAGGCAGAGCGACAGCATCACCAGATACATTCCGCGCCAGTCCAGCATATGTCCAAACACACTCAGCGACATAACCCCGGTGGCCAGCAGCGGCGCTACAGTCGAACTCAGTCCATAGAAGAAGTGGGATAAATTCATCATCATCCCCGTGTTTTTTACAAAAATACGTGCTCCCAGAATCGCCAGGCCAATCTCCAGCATCCCGTTGCCGATGTACATCAGGAAGTAGGAGGAAGCGAATAAAGGGTAGGTATGCGACAGGAAAATCAGTACTCCGGAGAGAACCATTGAACCGAATGAAATAATGCTGACCGCCTTGATGCCCCATTTGCGGACGAGAATAGCAGTGAACGAACAGGCGATCAGGTAGCCCAGCGCATTCAGCGAGAGCAGTGTACCCAACTGTCCTTCCTCCAGATTGAAAGCGAGCTGAATCCGCGGGATTGCAGGTCCTTTAATATTTTCCGAGATCCCGAAGACGACAAAGCCCAGAAAGATGGTTACGAGCTGCATGATATAGATCGTGTTGCGTTTGCCTGCAGAATTGCGTGCTTGAGCCTTCAAAGTGATGCCTCCTGAATGATGATAAAATAATGTTTGGCTTACTTCCGTTCCACCAGCTGGAACCGGTAGGTCAGGCTTTCCATGGTTGTTGTAATCAGTCCTGCCATGTATTCCCGGCGGGTGTCATTCTGGATGATCAGCTCAGGCATATGCTCGGGCGGAATAATCTCCTGGCACCCGCTGCGCAGATCCTCCAGCATCTCAGGCGACATATTGTCACCGGTGACGACGATCGTAGCAGGGTTAATAATGCTGATAATGGATACCAGTGCATGTATAGCCAGCTTGACGGAATCTCCGCCCTTCTGCAGGAGCTGCAGCTGCTGCTCCCTCGGAATGCCATAAGGCAGGTAAGACACTTCTCCGCTGAAAAAGCTGTTCCCGTTAAGCAATCGTCCATTCACCATAAAGCCGGCCCCCGGGAAATGGTTCTTGGGGAAGGTCAGCACGGCAAAATGGCTCTCCTCATCCGGAAACAGCCGCTGATACAAGCCGTAAACCGTCAGATTCATATCGTTCTCGATAATAATCTCAACCTCTTCATAGCGCTCCTTCAGCAGAATGCCAAGGGGCTGATCTGCGAGCGCCGGAACATCACAGATCCCAATCCGGTCCTGCTGGACTACACCGGGAATGCCGATGCCGACCGCCTGAACATTCGGGTGTACCTCAATAATCTGATCCAGCCAGTCCGTGAGGGTGTCTATGGTAATTTGCTCATGCACCTTATCCGTTTGCTCCATGATCTCACCATTCAGATTCGCCAGCGCATAGCTAATGGATTGAATCCCGCCCTCCGAACGCACGATCATACAGATCATGAGGGAATAATTGGCGTTGAACTGATATTTCCGTGCCGGTCTGCCTCCGCTGGATTCCTCCCACCCAAGCTCCAGAATCTCCCCGGTCTGAACCAGTTCATTGAGAATGGTGCCGCAGGTGGCAACACTCAGCCGGGTCTGCCCGGCAATAGATGCTTTGGTGCCTGTGCCGGATGTGCGGAGTATATTTTTAACCAGTTCCACATTTATTTTCTTCACCAGCTGTGTGTTATGAGACGGATTTACCATATCGTAACCTTCCTCCCGGATGATTATAATTCTATTATTAAAAGAGTTGTAACAAGTGTATTGTAGTGACTTCCCGGCAAATAAGCAAGAGATGATTAGCAGAACCGCACCGCAGCATTAACACATGATCAACGAAGCTCACTCGGTGTCCGCTGCTTGACCTGTTTAAATACACGGTTGAAGGTGCGGATGTTGGAGAAACCGCATTCCAGCGCGATATCGAGTATGCTTTTGCCGGTATTCAGCAGCAGCCGCTCGGCCTGGTTGACCCGGATACTATTGAGATAGGCGACGTAGCTCATGCCCGAGATGCTTTTGAAGAAGCGGGAGAAATAGAACAGGCTCATGTTGGCGTGATTGGCGGCGTCGGCAAGGGTGATGGGATGCATGTAATTGACGTCAAGGTATTCCAGGACCTCCTGCATGATCTTCATATTCGTAATGCGACGTTTATCCTTATGAGGATTGACTAATCCCAGCGGCATATGCCGCAGAATCAATGCGCACAGCTCGTGCAAAAGGCCGGTCATCAGCTGCTCGTGATGCGGAGGCTTCAGAAGATGCTCCTGCAGCAGCTCCTGCATAATCGCGTACAGACGGCGGTTAATGGCCTCATCCTCCGGTGTAGACGGCCGGTTCTCCCGGAAAGGGGAGGTGAGCCGCAGATTCAGGGGCCAGCCTGCAGGGAAGCCGATCAGCGCCGGGTTAAAGATGACAAGAATAAGCTTCGATGTGTTGTCCTTGCTGTCATAGTAATGAATATCTCCGCTGCTGCATACGGCTAGATCGCCTGCGCGCAGAACCCGTGTCTCCGAGTTGATCCCCATCCGGATCGAGCCTTCCAGTACATAGATGATCTCCAGATCGTTATGCCAGTGGGCCAGGAAATCTATATTGTGACTCACAAATGCAGTGAAGGGAAAAGCTGTTCCATACGTTCTGTTCTCGTGAAAAGCTCTCATGATATCTCCTGTTCTGATCTTCGCTATTTAGATCTAAACATAGCAAAAAATGACCATTCATACAAGCAAAATGGCGAGCATCCGCCACCGGTTTGGATTACAATTTCTTCAGGGTATAGACGTGCTATTCATTCCAAAACCAAATTTGATTTCAGGATAAAAAGGAGAACTTGATATGGCGAAGAAGGCATTGATTGTAAAAGGCGGATGGGATGGTCATGAACCGAATGAGGTTGCGGCTATTTTTGCCGGTATTCTGGAGGCTGAAGGGTTCGAGGTAGAGGTGTCGGATACGCTGGACAGCTTCAACAACGCCGAGGCGCTTAAGGAATTGAGCCTGATTGTGCCGGTATGGACAATGGGTGAAATTGCAGGTGAACAGGTGGCAGCGGTGCTGGCGGCTGTGGCTTCCGGGGTAGGCATTGCCGGTTGTCACGGCGGGATGTGCGACTCCTTCCGTAACAATACAGAATGGCAATTTTTGACCGGGTCACAGTGGGTGGCGCATCCCTTCAACGACGGAGTGGATTATGAAGTGAACATCGTAAGATCCGGCTCCAGCCCGATTGTGGAAGGCATCCCGGATTTCAAGGTGAAGTCCGAGCAGTATTATCTGCATGTAGATCCTGCGGTAGATGTACTGGCTACTACGACTTTTGTGCTGAGCGAAGGCGACCATTCGGCGAACGGTGTGATCACCATGCCGGTTGTTTATACGAAACGCTGGGGCCAGGGCAAGGTATTCTATAATTCGCTTGGACATCATGCGGATGTCTTCAATATTCCGGAAGCCAAGGAACTGATGCGTAAAGGCTTCATCTGGGCAGCAAAATAAACCGAGACAAGGTGGGACTCATTGTGCGTAAAGTGAAGGTAGGCATCGTCGGCTGCGGGAATATCAGCGGCATTTATTTTGAGAATTTGACCGGAACCTTTGTGAATACGGAGGTCTACGCCTGTGCCGATCTGGACCCTGAGCGGGCCGCGCAGGCAGCGGAGAAATATGGAGTTCCTCATGTATGGACGACAGAGGAATTGCTGGCTTCGGAAGAGATCGAGATTGTCGTGAATCTGACGACGCCTAATTTCCACTTCGATGTCTGTAAGCAGGCTCTGCTGGCCGGCAAGCATGTGTACGTGGAGAAGCCGCTGTCACTGACGCTAGAGAATGGAACCGAGCTTGTTGAGCTGGCAAAAGAAAAGAATCTGTTCGTCGGCTGCGCACCGGACACCTTCCTCGGAGGCGGCCTGCAAACCTGCGCCAAGCTGATTGCGGACGGCTATATCGGAGAGCCGGTTGCTGCAACCGCCTTCATGCTCTGCCATGGTCATGAGAGCTGGCATCCGGACCCTGAGTTCTACTATCAGGCCGGCGGCGGCCCGATGTTTGATATGGGGCCGTATTATCTTACGGCACTGGTATCCTTGCTCGGCCCGGCGAAGACGGTATGCGGGATCACCAAAACCTCATTCGCATCGCGGACGATCACCAGTGAGAAGAAGTTCGGCAAGGTGGTTGATGTCGAAGTCCCTACACATGTGGCCGGAACCATCGAGTTCGCCAGCGGTGCCGTGGCTACGATGATTACGAGCTTTGATGTCTGGCACAGCACCTTGCCGCGGATCGAAATCTACGGCTCGCTCGGCACACTGATCGTACCCGATCCGAATACCTTCGGCGGTCCGGTCCTGCTGCGTCCGGCGCACAGCACGGAATTCCAGGAGATTCCGCTGATCTACAATTATGCCGGGAACAGCCGCGGCATTGGCGTAGCGGATATGGCCCGCTGCATCGGGACAGGAGACACCCCGCGGGCGAACGGAGAGCTGGCGAATCATGTGCTCGAGATCATGCATGCGTTCCACACCAGCTCAGATACTAAGCGTTATGCGGAGCTGGCGACCCGCTGCGAGCAGCCGAAGCTGCTGCCGCTGGGTTTGGTTAAGGGTTATTTGGAGTAGTTAAGGTAGCTTGTATAGTCAAAAACGGCGATCTGCCCCGGGTTATGGGGATGGATCGCCGTTTTCGTGCGTGGCTCAGCTACCCTGGTACGTACCTTGTCGCGCCAGCAGTTTGACTAACTTGGTCTGTAACCCGATGCTGATCAATCGAAATAAGTGGAAAAACGACGTTTAATATCTCATCCAATACTAAAAATAGGATAATAAGTGGAAAAAGAACAATTAATTCTGCCGAATATGCCTTTCACTAGAGAAATGGAATAATTAGATGCTCTTTATCCATTTATTGTTTATAGTCTGTTTGGTTATTGGAATTTAGATGTACATTTTCCACTTAATTAATATTGGACTAGAGACAAACTTATCAAAATGAGCCACAAATGCGATACATGTACAATTTCCCGCTGCAGATTGCTCACACACCCTTGATTTAACCCAATATTACTGTTACTTATGCATAACGAGAGACTCTCTAGAGTGACGTGATCAATTAGTGTTAAAGATACTATTCAGTAACTATCACCGCTATTAGTGCAGTTCCCGCAGTTCCCGCTACACTTTCATTATCATCGCATTCACGGCTATTGCCGCTACATTCCCCCCTTATACCTTTCCCCCTGTCTTAATATCATTTATCTGTACTACGCAAACATCTGTCTTACGCACACCGCATACCACACACCACTAACGGATTACCCCTATTGACAACCTGTATATACAGGTTTAAACTGTGTGAAGTGTTTGACCTTGTATATACAAGTTTAATGATTGAAATACAGCAATTCTTTTGGAGGTGCTTAATTTGACCCAGTCCCGGTATTCAGAATGGTGGCGCCGGTCCACAGTGTATCAGGTGTATCCGAAGAGCTTCAAGGACACGACAGGTAATGGAACGGGAGATATAAGAGGCCTTACTGAGAAATTGGATTATTTGCAGGAGCTTGGTATTGATATAGTCTGGCTTCAGCCGGTCTATGTCTCGCCCCAATATGATAACGGTTACGATGTAGCGGATTATGAGAATATTAACCCTGATTTTGGCACGATGGAGGATTTCGATGAGCTGATAGAGGAGCTGCACCGGCGCGGCATGAAGCTGATGACCGATATCGTGGTTAATCATACCTCGACGGAGCATGAATGGTTCAAACAGTCGATTTCAGGCAAGGACAACCCGTATCGTAATTATTATATCTGGAAAGACCCGGCACCAGGCGGCGGCTTGCCGAATAACTGGCAATCGAAGTTCGGGGGGCCTGCCTGGCAGTTCGATGAAGCTTCAGGACAATATTATCTTACCTTGTTCGACAAGACTCAGGCCGATCTGAATTGGGAGAATGCAGAGGTCCGCAGAGCGGTCAGCGATATGATGCTGTTCTGGGCACGCAAGGGTGTGGACGGGTTCCGGATGGATGTCATTAATTTAATTTCCAAGGACCAGCAGTTCCCTAATGATGACGGGAGTATACCGCCGGGGGATGGACGGAAGTTCTATACGGACGGACCACGGGTTCATGAATACATCAAAGACATGTATGAAGAGGTATTCGGCCCGTTTGAGATGGTGACGGTCGGGGAGATGTCCTCCACTACCCTTGCACATTGTATCCGCTACTCGAACCCTGAAGAGCGGGAGTTCTCCATGACCTTCAATTTCCACCATCTGAAGGTGGATTATCCGGGCGGACGGAAGTGGGAGCTGATGCCCTATGATTTCGAGGCATTGAAACGGCTGTTCAGTGAGTGGCAGACCGGGATGCAGCAGGGCGGAGGCTGGAACGCTTTATTCTTCAACAATCATGATCAGCCGCGGGCCCTCTCCAGATTCACCGATGATGATGTCTACCGCGAAGAAAGCGCGAAACTCCTGGCTACAACGCTGCATGGACTTCAAGGAACGCCTTATGTCTATCAGGGCGAGGAAATCGGCATGCCGAACCCGAAGTGGAAGGGCATCGAAGAATTCCGCGATATTGAGTCCCTGAACATGTACCGCATTCTGCAGGAACAGGGCAAGAGCCCGGAAGCGGCCCTCAGCATCCTACAGGAGCGTTCGCGCGACAATTCCCGTACGCCGATGCAGTGGGATGACAGTCCGAATGCCGGATTCACCAGCGGTACGCCCTGGCTGAAGGTCGACGAGCGGTACCCGGACATTAATGTGCAGAAGGAGCTGGAACGGCCGGATTCGATCCTCCATCATTACCGCAAGCTGATTGCTCTGCGCAAAGAGCATGCTGTATTCATCGAAGGTGTATTCCGCAGATTGGATGAAGGTCATCCCGAAGTGTTCGCTTATGCCCGGACAGGGATAGGGGAGACCCTTGTTGTGGTCTCGAACTTCAGCAGCAAGGAAATTAGCTTCCGGTTCGCGGACAAGCATTGGGCAGACTTAAGCCAAGCGGGTACGGACAAGCTTCTAACCGGTAATACAGCCGATGCACCTGCATTAACCCAAGAGCTTCAGCTGAGTCCTTATGCTTCCTATATGTGGTTAACAACATCTAATACTTAAGGAGTGATGATATGGCTATTGACCGCAAGAATGTAGAGGATATTGTAAGGGCGGTTGGGGGCAAGGAGAATATTGAGGTCGCTACACATTGCGTAACCCGGCTAAGATTCTCGCTCTATGACGAGAGCAAGGTGGATTCAGCAGCGCTGGACGCCAATGACCTTGTCAAAGGACAATTTTCCAGCCAAGGCCAGTTCCAGATCGTAATTGGTCCGGGAACCGTTGATAAAGTGTATGACGAAATGATTCAGCTGACCGGCGGTGCCCGTTCTTCCAAGGATGAGGTGAAATCGGCAGCGGCCCGTAAGCAGAATCCTCTGCAGCGGGCGATTAAGACGCTGGCCGATATCTTTATTCCGATCCTTCCGGCCATCGTGACTGCAGGTTTGCTGCTCGGGATCAATAATATACTGACGGGCCCGGGTATCTTTTTCAGCCAGTCGCTGGTCGATGTCTATCCGCAGTGGAAAGATATTGCGGCGATTATCAATACGATTGCCAGCACAGCCTTCACGTTCTTACCGGCCCTGATCGGCTGGGCGGCAGTGACCCGGTTCGGCGGCAGTCCGCTGCTCGGGATTGTGCTCGGACTTATTCTCGTTCATCCGGATTTATTAAGTGCATACGGTTATGCCAGTGCTTCTACGGAAGGAACAGTTCCGACCTGGAATTTGTTTGGCTGGCATCTGGAGAAAATCGGTTATCAGGGACAGGTATTGCCGGTGCTGGTCTCGGCCTATATTCTGGCCAGCATTGAGAAGTTCCTGAACAAGAGGGTACATGACTCGATTAAACTGCTGGTTGTTGCGCCAGTGACTCTGCTGATTACAGGTTTTCTGGCGTTCACAATCATCGGACCGGTTACCTTCGGCATTGCCAATGCGATCACTTCCGGACTGGTCTATGTGTTCGATCATTTCGCGATTCTAGGCGGCTTAATCTATGGCGGATTCTATGCGCTGCTGGTCATCACAGGGATGCACCATACCTTCCTGGCCGTTGACGTTCAGCTTATCGGCAGTGAAGGAGGCACATTCCTCTGGCCGATGCTCGCTCTCTCCAACATTGCACAGGGGGCAGCGGCACTGGCGATGATGTTCGTCATCAAAGAACAGAAGACGAAGGGACTTGCGGTGACCTCTTCGATCTCTGCCTTCCTCGGAGTTACGGAACCGGCGATCTTCGGGGTCAATATCCGCTACCGCTATCCGTTCATCTTCGGGATGATCGGCTCTGCACTGGGCGGGGTTCTGCTCACGATTAACCAGGTCCGCGCTTCTTCCATTGGCGTTGGCGGGGTTCCCGGCTTCCTGTCCATCTTCCCGAACCAGTGGGGCGTATTCTTCGTGGGTATGGCGATTGTGCTGATCGTGCCGTTTGTGGCTACTGTGCTGTATGGCCGTTCCGTCGTCAGCCGTGCCGAGAAGAGTTCAGCTGCAGCCGCAGCTGCAACCGCAACAACAACGGTCCCCCCGGCCGGAAAAGATGAACTCAGCAGCCGCCAGTCCGTTCAAGGCTCACAGGAGCCGGTGAACATACTGGAGCTGGCTGCACCGCTCAGCGGTACGGCAGTACCGCTTGCGCAGGTACCCGATCCTGCTTTTGCTGAGGGGCAGATGGGTCAGGGGGTTGCAATTGAACCCTCCGAAGGGAAAGTATATGCACCGTTTGATGCGACAGTCGCCCATGTAATCAAGAGCAAACATGCGCTTATTCTGGAGCATGCCAGCGGCGTGCAGGTACTTATCCACGTAGGGATTAATACGGTGTCGCTCAAGGGCAGCGGGTTCACCCAGCTTAAGAATATTGGCGATAAGGTGAAGGCCGGCGAGCTTCTTCTGGAATTCGATATGGATGCTATCCGTGCAGCCGGTTACCCGGTGATTACCCCAATCATCATCCCTGCGGGGCAGGAGATGGTAGAGAAGATTGAGGAGAAGATAGGACCAGCGGCGGCGAAGCAGACCAGTATTCTGACTATTCATCTTAAGGGTTGACCGGACCCGCCCCCGAATTGAATCCATGCGTCCAGAGCCACGGCGTGATACAATATAGGGCGGTGATCTATAATGAGAGAAAATATATATTTGCAAATCTATAATGAATACAGTAACCAGATCCATTCCGGCCAGCTGCTGCCGGGGACTAAGCTTCCTTCTGAAAGTGAGCTGGCCGAGGCGTACTGCACTTCGCGGGAAACGGTGCGCAAAGCGCTGAATCTGCTGTTCCGTGAGGGCTACATTCACAAAATCAAAGGCAGAGGCTCGTTTGTGTTGGATATGACCCGGATGGATTTTCCCGTTACCGGTCTGATCTCGTTCAAGGAAATGGCAGGTACACTCGGTGCTCCCTCACGGACACTGGTAGAGGAAACGGTGATGGAGCCGGCCGGCTCTGCGCTGGCCAGACAGCTGCAGGTTCCGGAGGATACTCCGGTATGGAAGGTGATCCGCGCCAGAGAGATTGAAGAAGAACGGATCATTCTGGACAAGGATTATTTCCGGGCGGATATTGTGCCGTTCTTAAGCGCAGAGATCGCGGCAGGCTCTATTTATGAATATCTGGAAGTGGAGCTGGGGCTGAAAATCAGTTATGCGAAGAAGCTGATATCCGTTGAGCCTGCGACGGAGGAGGATCACCGCCTGCTTGATCTGAAGAAATACACGCATATTGTCGTAGTGCGGAACTATGTGTATCTGGAGAATACGGTGCTGTTCCAATATACCGAATCCAGACACCGGCTGGATAAGTTTCAGTTCGTGGATTTTGCCAGACGGGTGCGGCGGTAATACTATGAAGTAAGCGGCAACGAAAAGAAAAATACATTGCCGGCACCCGGCAAGGTGTGAACATCGATGTCCCCGCCATGTGCTTCAATAATGTATTTGCAGATGGCAAGCCCCAGGCCGGCTCCCCCCCATTGGCTGGAGCGTGATTTATCCCCGCGGTAGAACCGCTCAAAGAGGTGGGGCAAGTGCTCGGGTGCGATTTCTTTACCGTTATCACTCACACTAACCTTCAGCCGCTTCCCGGTATGGGAAGCGGCTATAGTTATATGTGCCTCTTCACCTGCATATTTGGTGGCATTGCCGACTAAGTTGTTAAATACCTGCGTGAGGCGGACTGCGTCTGCCCGCATTCTTCCAGCAGGAAAGGGACGGACCACAGTTAATCTGGCCCTGGCCTCAGTAAATTCATATTCCAGCGGCTGCACGATGGACTCCAGCAGAAGATCGCATTCGATCTCTTCGTAATTCATTTGCAGCTGCCCCGACTCCAGCTCCGAGAAACGGAACAAATCCTCAATCAGATCGTTTAGCTTGTCTGTCTTGTCCCGGATGATTGATAAATAACGCTCGAATTTGACCTTATCCTGTGCGACGCCATCCTGCAGACCTTCCACATATCCCCTGATGGAGGAAAGAGGGGTCCGGAGATCATGAGAGATGCTCGCTATGAGTTCATTGCGTGCTTGTTCATAAGCGTCCTGGTTCACCTTGGATTCCAGCAGACGGGTTCTCATTAGCTCGAACACGGCGCTGAACCTGCCCATTTCGTCATTGGCCCGGTATGTGATCGGGCAATCCATGTTGCCCTGCACAATATGTTCAGCCGCGAGCGTAAGCTCCCGGAGAGGCCGCAGGATTTTGCGGGTTATGATTCGGGTCATCCAAATCGTACAGCAGATCAGCGGAAGCACCAATAGGACCACAGGAATCATTTCATTATAAAATTTATCTGCGGATGAGCTGGTATTGCTCCCGGTGCCGACTGCTACAGAGCAAACGAGAAGCAGCGGAAGCAGAATAATGATAACCATCGAAGTAACCATTTGAAAGCGGAGGCCCGGTTTCTTCATTTAGTTCCCCCCGTAAAATTTATAGCCTATGCCTCGAACGGTAAGAATGTACCGGGGATTGGCCGGATCTAATTCGATTTTTTCCCGTATCTTTTTGACATGCACTGTTACCGTATTCAGATCCCCGTATTCGTGTATTCCCCAGGCACTCCCGAAGATCTGTTCACGGGTAAACACCTGATTGGGATGGATCGCGAGAAAGCGGAGTACCTCGAATTCCCGCGCTGAGAAATGAACGGTCTCCTTGCGTACCCGGACCTCATAGGCTTTGAGATCAAGCTCCAGGCCGGGATATACGACTGTACTCTGTTGCTTTGAAGGTAAGGTTAACCCGTTGAAACGCCTCAGCTGAGCCTTAACTCTGGCCACAATCTCACCTGGACTAAAGGGCTTCACCACATAATCATCCGCTCCCAGACCTAGCCCCAGAATTTTGTCGGAATCCCGTTTTTTTGCGCTGAGCATAATGATGGGAACATCGGACTCCGTACGTATCCTGCGGCATACCTCCATTCCATCAAGCAGCGGCAGCATAATATCAAGGACTACCAGCTGCGGATGAAACTGTCCGAAAGCCCGGAGCGCTTCTTCACCGTCAGGGCAGATGATCACCTCGTACCGCTCTATCTCCAAATAATCCTTGATCAGCTCGGCGATCTCCAGCTCATCTTCGACAATCATAATCCGTTCACTTGCCATAGTAAGGACACACCCGTTTTTTATAGGATTGTTGTTCTATATAAGAAGCACTATAGAAATTAACTAAAAGCAAAAGAAGCGGCCGGAAGTCCAAATGTTCACCGCAGTGACGACTCAGCTTTAAGTGGGGCTCTTTAGTGCGTCTTATATAGTGATCATCATATATGATTTGGATATTTCCGTAAATCAGGACGTTTCAAAACCGATCATGGATAATAAAATTAATACTGCGCCAGCAACGATGATCACCAGATAGAGAACGCGTTTTTTCATAGTTAGGTCTCCTTGGATTTAATTTATTGATTATTTGATTTCCATGTTCCGGAAGCTCATGATCCCCAGCCAGGCAAATACGAGAATAGTCGCAATGGGAATCAGGATTAAGAGAGTAAGCTCATACGTTGTCTGCGTTGGGGTGGCGATATCCATAACAAGCTTAAATACGGAATGCTCATAAAATTCCCTGTACACAGCCCATTTCCCGCTCAGCCATTGTGAGAGGCTGTCGAAGAAAAGCATTACCAGCAGCACCGCGCCAATCGTTATGCCGCTTATTGTTGTTGTGACAGCGAACACGGCAACCATGGAGGCAAAGGCTGCTGCATATAGTATCGTGAAGGCAAGTGTACGAAATAAATATAGGGCGGCATGAATTTCCGGGAGGCTGCCGAAGCCATTCAGCAAACTGCCGGCTATCACACATATGACAGGGACGATTAAGGACAAAATGATGATTCCGATAGAATAGGCCGTCAGCTTGGCAGTATAAATCTGTCTGCGGCTGTACCCCGAAGCAACCGAGATTTTCATAATCCCAAGGCCATGCTCACCTGAGAGAAAGAAGCCTCCCACTACGGCTAAAGAGATTTTAAGCACAAGCATATTCACTTGTACACCTTGGCCGAGCCCTGATATCCCGCTGAAAACCTTCTGATCTGAGCCCATATAATGGATAACTCCGGATAAGATGACCGCCACGAAGATAAAAGTGAAACAGAGAATCCGGAACGAGGGCTCTTTGTACAATTTGTACAGCTCAGACCGTAACAGATTTGCCATTTGCCGCCCCTCCAATCAGCTTGGTATAATATCGTTCCAGCTTTTCGCCCTTCGGCATGAATTGCTGGACTTCCAGACCTGCTGCAAACAGCTTAGCCGAGAGCGCGCCGGGACGGCCGAACGGTTCATACAAGCGGATGATACCGTCAGCATCTAATTCATATTCCGTTGTCTGCCATTCTTCTTGTATAATTCCTATGGCTTTCTCTGGTGAGTCTACCTTGATGTGCAGGTATTGCCTGCACTTGGCCTGAAGCTCGCTTACAGACAACTGCTCCAGCATTCGCCCGTTATGAATAATCCCGTAATCCGTTGCCAGCAAATGCAGCTCACTCAGAATATGGCTGGATATCAGAATACTGATGCCCTTGTCCCTATTTAAATGAAGCAATAATTCTCTTAATTCAACAACCCCCACAGGATCGAGTCCATTGGTGGGTTCGTCAAGAATAAGCAGCTCAGGGTTGCCGAGCAGTGAAACCGCCAGACCCAGCCGCTGCTTCATACCCAAAGAGAAGTTGGCAGCGATTTTGCTGCCGGCCTGCTCCAGTCCTACCAGTGATAAGGTTTGGCGGATCTGCGTTTTGTCGCGGATTCCCTTTTGCAGCCGGAATACCTCCAGGTTCTCTGCGGCTGATAGATGAGGGAAAAGGGCGGGTGTCTCAATAGTCGTGCCAATCCTTTTTCTCGCCTGTACAAGCTGTGCGCCTTCCTTATATCCGAATAATTCAATTTGGCCTGAGGTTGGCCTGGAAAGTCCTGCCGCTATCCGCATAAGGGTTGATTTCCCGGCGCCGTTCTGGCCTATGAACCCATAGATGCTGCCCCGGCGTATCGACAGGTCGACACGATCCAGTGCAGGGTGATGCTTGTAATGCTTGGATAATTGGTGTGCCTGTAGCACATATTCGCTCATGCGTTCTCCCACCTCATTAGATTTCTATGTACTTAAAGTGTCTGCCGGCTTTCTCTCATTCTAGCGGCCCGTTATAAACGTTCACCCCATCTAATCTGAACAGGCCATAAAGATTTCATTAACATTTGATAAACATTCAGCAAAAAATGACCAATCCTTCAAGTAAAATGGCGAGCAGTGGCCCCTTGTTTAAATTACAATTTCAGTAGGATGGCAATCCTCATAATTTTCGGGGTAAGTCCTTTATTCTGCGTATGGGAAAAAATAATATCGGCTTGTAGAATGGTACTGAGGATTGTAAACGCTTGCGCACAATTTCAGGGAGGCTATTATGCACTCAATAAATGTCAGGAACCCCGTGATCTCCGGCTACTATCCAGATCCAAGTGTAGTCCGCGTAAATGATGATTACTATTTGATTAACAGCTCTTTTGAGTATTTTCCCGGCGTCCCTATATTCCATAGCAAGGATCTGATTCACTGGACGCCGATAGGACATGTATTGACCCGGAAGTCCCAGGTGGACCTGCGGACAAGCGGCAGCTCTGACGGTATATATGCCGCTACGCTACGCCATCATGCGGGCCGCTTTTATATGATTACTACGGATGTGAGGGGAATCGGTAATTTCTTCGTGACAGCGGACAAGCCGGAAGGTCCCTGGTCAGAGCCGGTCTTGCTGCCTTATGGCGGGATCGATCCGTCCCTGTTCTTCGATGAGGATGGGCCCGCTTACGTGACTGTGCAGAATGGAGCCGGCTATGAATCCCATATTATCCAGTACGAGATTCATCCGGAGTCCGGTGAAGTGCTGTCTGAGCCTGTGGAGATCTGGCGGGGGGATGAGGGTCCATGGGTAGAAGGGCCGCATCTGTATAAAATCAAAGGCGTCTACTACCTGATGACGGCATCGGGCGGCACCGCCCGAGATCACCGGGAGATCATTGCCCGCAGCAGCTACCCTTACGGGCCGTTTGAGGATAAGCCTGAACCTATACTGACCCACCGCGGGCTGAAGGAGCATCCGGTTCAATGCCTGGGCCATGCGGATCTGGTAGAGGATACGTCCGGGAAGTGGTGGGCCGTCTTTCTGGGCATGCGTCCGGTGGATGGCAAATACTCTCCGCTGGGCAGAGAGACCTTCCTGGCTCCGGTTACCTGGACGGAAGAAGGCTGGCCGGTGATTGACAACAATGAAGGAACCGTTGTCTCCGCTGAAGATTCCAGTCCGGATGACATTGTTCAGCGTATGGAGCTGAGCGGAGGCTTCGGCCCGGAATGGGCTTTTCTGCGCAGCTATGAGCAGGAACGGTATTCCTGGACAGAGCGCGATGGCAAGCTTGCCATCCGGGGGAATGCCTACACGCTGGATGATGAGGCGCCGGCTGTGTTTGCCTGCATCCGCCAGAAGCATCACCGGATGGAGACGGGCGTAAGTCTGGATTTTGATCCCGTGAAGGATGGGGAGTATGCCGGACTGGCCGCCCGCCTGAACAACCGGGGATACATCTTCTGGGGACTCGCCAGCCGGAGTGGCAGACGGGTTATGGAGCTTACCGTCAAGGACGGGGATCAGAAGCAGATATATCATTACCCGGCGGGGCGCTCCGGAGAGGTACGGCTCCGCCTCCGTTCGGACGGAGAGGTCTATACCTGCTCGTATTCTGAGGATGGCATCTCCTGGCATGACGCAGAGCAGAGGGTACATGTATCTGTCCTGTCACCTGAGGTGAACGGCGGATTCACCGGTGTCTGCCTGGGACTTCACGCCTCGGGAGAGGGTGCGGATGCTGCGGCTCCAGCTTATTTTGCAGAATTCTATTACACAAATACAAAAGGAGATGTCTTATGACACATTTGCCGAAACCTAATGAACCGCTCGTTACCCACATCTATACTGCGGACCCGTCCACCCATGTCTATGAAGGGAAAATCTACATTTATCCTTCCCATGACCTGGATCACGACGGACCGGATAATGATAACGGGGACCAATATGCGATGGAAGACTATCATATTCTGTCACTGGATAACTTTGAGTCACCGGTAGTGGATCACGGCCAGGCGCTCCATCTGGATCAGATCCCCTGGGCCTCCAAGCAGCTCTGGGCTCCGGATGCAGCCTATAAGAATAATACCTATTATCTGTTCTTCCCGGCCCGTGATCACGACGGAATATTCCGGATTGGTGTGGCAACCTCTGCTTCACCGGCAGGCCCGTTTGACCCGCAGCCCGATTACATCGCTGGCAGCTATAGTATTGATCCGGCTGTATTGGTGGATGACGATAACCAGGCTTATATCTATTTCGGCGGTCTTTGGGGAGGGCAGCTGGAGAAATGGCAGACAGGCACATTCGTGGCGGATGCAGAGGGGCCTGCTCTGGATGCGCCGGCGATTGGGCCGCGTGTGGCTCTGCTGAGCGAGGATATGCTGTCTTTTCAGGAGCAGCCTGCTGAGATCTCCATTGTAGATGAAGAAGGGAACCCGATTCTTGCCGGTGATGAGCAGCGGAGATATTTCGAAGGACCGTGGGTCCACAAGTACAACGGGTATTATTATCTCTCTTACTCGACAGGAACACAGCACACGCTGGTGTATGCCGTCAGCCGGAATCCGCAGGGTCCCTTTACCTTCAAGGGCGAGATTCTCTCTCCGGTCATTGGCTGGACCACCCATCATTCGATTGTTGAGTTTGAAGACAAGTGGTATCTGTTCTATCACGACAGCTCATTATCAGGCGGCGTGAACCATAAGCGCAGCGTGAAATACACCGAGCTTAAGTATAATGCCGACGGAACGATTCAGAAGATTGATCCATACCCGGCCTCTGCTGAATCAGCGGAGTAATCCGCAGGCTCAGCAGCTTGCATCACAGCAGCCTGAATGACAGCAGAACAAACGGCAGCTTCCCCGCGGAGGCTGCTTTTTTGCTGTATGTAGAATGAATAATCCGGCAATGTGAACCGCACGTTAGAGTACAATCAGACAAGTCGCCCGTCCACGTGAACGAGATAAGGGAGCTCTTCTGATTTCTTACACCGGATTCGTGCCGGCAGCGCTGAGGTTCTTAAGTTCACATCGTATTCGCGTTAATGTTGTACGTAGTACAACTTTGATACCTGAATATCCGCATGTTCGGCAGGATTGTTGTACGAAATACAGCAATTATCCTGCTAAACCGTCTGGAGGCAGTGAAATGATGCCTTTTGTACAACAATTTCGGATTTGTGCCGGGATAGTGAGGGAAATGTTGTATTTGGTGCAGGATTAAATAAAGTAAGCTGCTCCTGCTTCTGCCCGAAGGGAATCTGGACAGTAAAAAAGTAAGATGTACCGTCAATTTAAACAGAGCATGTCTCGGGATTATTGGAGATGCTCTATTTGGTTATGGGCTGTCGCAGACTTTCCTTTAATTTGGCCAGTGTATCTTTAATTTCGCTTCTACTTGGACCGGCAGCTCCTGCTATATATTAAATTTGGACAAAGAATAAAAGGGGGGTACAGCAGGGATTTTTATGAATGCGTTTCCAATAATACACCGTTTGAACTAGCAGTATCGAAGATCATCCCCATTACATGAGGAGAGTGGACAATGATATCTCATACCCAAACACGCAAACTTCGCAGACTGACTTCAACCGTAATAAGTGCGGCGCTACTTGCAGGCTTGTTGCCGCAGACCGCTCTGGCCGGAGATACCTGGCCGTTCAAAGGGGACAGCGCGCATGGAGCTAACCAGCCGAGTATACATGGCTACACCAGCAATCAAATCGCGGGTTGGAGTCCTGAGACCGATCCGGATGCGGAACTGCTTCGTTCCCGCGTGCCTTTACAGAAGCGGATTTCATCTTTCACGGCTACACAGGCTAATCCTAAGCTGAGTCCGGATGTCAAGATGATGAATGTCGCAGGCGATTATGGAAATGCCTTCATTGAAAATGCTCCTTATACCAACAAGTTTGCCCAATATCACTTCAATTTCTGGCAGTATGTTGATTATTATTCGTATTGGCATGGTACTGCAACGGCATATACGCCGCCGGAATATTACGATGATCTGGCCCAGTCCGACTGGCAGCAGAAGTGGTTTGAGTTCGGCATGCTGAATATTCCGAATCCAACCTATACGGATGCCGCACATAAGAATGGGGTTATGTCGCTGGCCGGTGTGTTTTTCTCCAACAATGACCGCGGACAGCAAACCTACAAACAAATGATTGTGAAGGATGAGAACGGTGACTTCCCGGTCGCCAGGAAAATGATTGAAATGGCAAATTACTTCGGCTTCGACGGCTATTTCCTTAATCAGGAAGAGGTGAGCCCGAATGTCGCTACAGCCGATATTCCCGATTACATGGCTTTCATGAAGGTGCTTCAACAAGGCGGGTTATATGTCCAGTGGTACGATTCATTAACTACGAACAACGGTTCCAATACCTTTACAAGAACCTTTAGTAATAACAATATTTCGATGCTGTATGATAAAACGGCAAAAGAGCCGGTTTCAAACTCCTTTTTCTTCGATTACGGAGTGAATAGTACCCATATTAATACAGCTATAGGCTATTTGGCTGGAATGAATGAGGATGAAGGGACAAATTACAATCTGTTTGATATTGGCTTTGCCGGACTTGAAGCAGGCCGTGACCGTTTCAAGAGCGTACAGGGAACAGCTCTGAAAGACAAGTTGACAGCAGGCGGAGCTCCGCGTTTGAGCATCGCAACGCTCGGAGCTGATTTCGTCCATGCCGGTCTTGACGAGGATATGGGACAAGCGTGGCCTGTCTCCAAACGTACAGACAATGATTACCAGTGGATGACCCATCTGCGGGAGCAGCTCTGGTGGTCAGGTCCGAATGTGAACCCCGGCAATACAACCGTTTCGCCCGCGAATACGGTGGCGGATGTCTATGCGGATAACCGCTACTGGCCGGGGATTTCTTCGGTCATTGCGGAACGCTCAGTGGTTCAGAATTCCAACTTCTATACGAATTTCAATACCGGGCATGGTATTTCCTATTATGTTAACGGGGAAAAGTCAAATGAGGAAGAATGGTCCAACATGAGCCTTCAGGATATTCCTGTAACGTGGCAATGGTGGCAGGATACCCTGGGCAACCGCTTGACGGTTGATTACGACTACGGTCCGGAATATACAATGACAGACAATTCACGCATGAGCTATAAGCAGATCGGCGGCTTCAACGGAGGCAGTTCACTGGTTGTGAACGGGGCGCTGGACAAGGAGAATTTCCTCCGCTTGTACAAGAGCGACCTGTCCGTACAGGCAACGTCCCAGCTGTCGATTGCTTATAACAAGACTTCAGCCGACGATGCTTCTGTCTTGAGTGCAGGCCTGATCTTCAAGGACAATCCGTCCAAGGTAGTCAAGGTACCTGTGGAGAACAGCGGTAAACAAACCATGGGCTGGGCAACGGCTGAGGTGGATCTGGGGGCTTACGCAGGTAAAGAAATCGCAGCCTTTGGCCTGGTGTTTACACCGGGTGCAGGCACAATCGCCGATTATCAGGTAAACATCGGCCAAATCCGCATCTCTGACGGTTCAGCCGTGAAGCCGGCCGCGCCAACCCGTCTGGTGGTTTCGCAGGCCTTGCCGAATACGAATGAAATGATTTTGAAGTGGGATCTGAACAGCGATTATTCCCAGGTGAAGCAATACAATGTATATGTGAACGACATCTTTATGGGCGGCAAATATGACGAGACGTTCTACATCAAACAGCTGCCAGCCAAATCCGGTATAATTAAAGTCATTCCTGTAGGCGCGGACGGAGTAGAAGGGGAAGCGGCCACAGTGTCCTTTAATTTGGACTCAGCAGTATCGGGAGTTGAAGCCGAATCAAGCGAGAACGGCGATCTTCTGGTCAAGTGGTCCGGTTCAGACGCTGCCGGGAACGTTAAGGTGACGGTGAAATCGGTAAACTGGATTACAACCGCAGAACCTGTCTCCAGACAATTGATCCTGCCGCAAGGGACAACCTCGGCATTGTTCAGCGATATGCCAATTAATGGGGACGAGTTCACTGTAACCATCCAGGCAGGCAACTCGGATATTGTAACCTATAATGGTACGTTCATTGACAAGCTGTCGGAGCCTTATGCCGAAGCATGGTCCTGGAATGGAAATACACTGAGCCTGCCAATGCCGAACACACGGGACTGGAGGTACATGTACGTCTATGAAGACGGAGTTCCTAAGTCTTTTGCGGTAACCTATTTATCAGGGGCAGCAGCGCAAAAGCCGATGATTATCCGCGGCCGCACCACGAAGGCGAGCCTTAGCTTTACGTCGACCAAAGCAGTAACAGTGGTGATGGAGGATTACAGCGGGAACAAATCTCAGCCGCTGCAGCTGGATAAGCGGTACAATGTAACCTTTAACAGTAACGGCGGCCAGCCGAAAGCGAAGGTTGTCCAGGTTATGAACGGTGCGCTTGTGACTGCACCGAATGTGGCGAGAGAAGGTTATGTGCTGGAAGGCTGGTACAACGGTAATGAGAGATGGCACTTTGCCTCTGACACGGTAAATGGTCCGCTTACGCTGCAGGCGAAATGGACCGCGCTGCCGCCGGATGTACAGGTGGTCAGTGAAGGCTCGTTCCGGGCAGAACAGGATGGAGTGCTTCGTGCTGTTGGTAAAGGTTCCGGTACATTGGTCTATGCCTGGTATGTCGATCAGGGAGAAGGATACGGTGAAGTTATTGCCGCTGGCGACACGCTGACACTTACAGATCTGACAGAAGATATGAGCGGTTACCGCTATAAGGTCATTGTGACCGGCGAAGGCGGCTTGACCGCAGAGAAGGAATATAACCTGCAGGTGCTTCCGGCGGAAATCCAATGGATGACCCCGGCCTTTGTGATGGACTTGCCATCGGTACTTGAGACTGTTGCCGGGGAGCCGATCGCGCTTGCCGTCGATACATCAGGAGATATTGCCTCCATTGAGTGGGAAATGAAGCGTGCTGCCGATGAGGAATGGCAGACGGTTCCGGGCGTTACCGGCGCGGTATACCGGTTCAATCCATTATTTGAAGAGGATGGAACGAATTATCGTGTTGTGCTGACCGGCAAAGAGACCACAGACCCGGTGCGTATTGTTGGCTCACCACTGGCACTGAAGGTCTATCCGCAGCATGAAGCTCCGGCGATTGCTTCATTTACGGCGACGAGCCAATCGGTAATGGAAGGTAACGATGTGACCTTTACAGTTGTTGCCGATTCCGTATATGGTGAACTGGGCTACAGCTGGTTCAAAGATGATCTGGTTATAGAGGGTGCTCTTGGCAGCAGCCTGACCATTGCCAAGGCACAACTTTCTGATACAGGCGTTTATAAGGCGCGTGTAGAGAATACCCGCATCGTTGGCGACCGCCCTTATGTGGACGCGGCGGATACAGAGGTTATTACTCTGACTGTAAACCGTCAGCCGGTGACGCCGACTAATCCCCCGTTGACGGCAACCAATCCTCCGGTGGCTGCTCTGCCAACGGCAACACCAGTACCGGCTGCAACACCGGCGCCTTCGGCTGCAGTGATATCAGCCGCACAGCTGGGCAGTCCGGCCGTGAACGGTGTAGTTACCGTGCAGGTACAGCAAGCGGTTACAATTGAGCTTCCGGTTAACGCCGGTGAGCTGCTGGGAACCAATACGCTCCGCGTACAGGGAGACGGAACAGTTCTTGAACTGACACCGGACCTGCTGAAGCAACTGGCCGAAGCCGTGCCCGCTGCCCAGGGCAACGGTGCAAAGATCGTGCTGCAAGCAGAATTCAAGGCACTTGCACAAGCTTCGCTGAAGACGGAAGCCGGTGTATCGCTTAAGGGACAACTCCTGGACTATGATCTGAGCCTGTCCTTGGCAGATGGAACCGTTAAGCGTCCCGGCAATTACGCTTCTCCTGTTAGGATAAGCTGGGCAGCCGGTGAAGGACTTTATCCGAAGCTGCTTGGCCTGTACCGTGTAGGAAGTGACGGCACACTCACTTATCTGGGAGGATCTGCTGCGGCCGGCAGTCTTACAGCCGAACTTGACGGCAACGGCACTTACGCACTGCTGGAGTATACGAAGCAGTTCAACGATGTTCCGGTTACGCACTGGGCCTTCGAAGCCTTGCGTGAGCTGTCTGCGAAGCATCTGATCAAGGGGATATCGGAGCAGGCTTATCAGCCGGGCCGGAATATTACCCGGGCTGAATTCGTGCAGCTGATGGCCGGCACGCTGCAGCTAAGCGGCAGCGGCACCACTTGCGAAGCATCTGATCAAGGGGATATCGGAGCAGGCTTATCAGCCGGGCCGGAATATTACCCGGGCTGAATTCGTGCAGCTGATGGCCGGCACGCTGCAGCTAAGCGGCAGCGGCACCACTTCCTTCAGTGATGTTCCGGCAGGCGCCTGGTATCAGCAGGCACTCTCCGGCATGGTCGAGGCCGGTCTGATTACCGGCCGTACGCCGGAGTCCTTCCAGCCGGCTGCAGCAATCAGCCGGGAGGAGATGACCGTCATTCTGATGCGCGCTTACCGGCTGCAGCAGGGTTCAATCCCGGCCGCAACGGGCAGCCTGTCTATTAAGGATGCTGGAGACATCTCCGGCTGGGCAGCGGATCAGGTGGCTGAAGCCGCTGCGCTTGGCCTCGTGAAAGGGCGGGCTGACGGAACCTTTGCGCCCAAAGCTCCCGCCACCCGGGCAGAAGCTGCGCAGATGCTGCTGAATTATTTGAAATAGCTTAACCGGGAAGGATGCATGAACCGGTTCTGTGAACTATAGCCAAGGCGCTCACCCTCTGAAGATACCAGGGGGGAGCGCTTCTTGCATATCATATTTATGCCAATAACCTTTAAGGAGGTGGAGCATGCGGAGAAATACCCTGTACCGCAAGTATTTCAAAGATAATCTGTTTATGCGCTTTACCCTGATTGTATCCTGCGTCTTCATTGCAACGATTATTGCCTTCTCTTATCTTGTCTTAACGCTGATTTCGGATTCCGCCGTGGAGCGGCAGATGGATACCCAGCGGAATACGATGGAGAGCATCAGCAATTATGTGGAGAATAAATACCAGTCTGTACAGGATATGATTCGCGATGTGTACCGGGACGGGAGCCTGGCGAGCAATACCACATTTCTGCTGGAGCATCCGTTCAGCGAGTATGTAGAGCACCGCCTGGACCGTTATTTCGCGGCAGGTCAGCCCACATCCGATACCGTGCAGTATTTCCAGAACAAGATCGACGATGATCCGGATATCCGCAGCCTGATGCTGTACAGCGCGAACCAGCAGGTGATGTATTATTACAAGAGCCGCCGGCAGTTCGATGTGGTACCTACCAATGCCGCCCACTCCTTTGTTCCGGATTCTATGGTTCTGGATGAGGAGAGTCTGGTGTCTGTGCCGAATATCTGGGTGCTGCAGAGTATCGGAATGCAGCGCTCACCCATGTTCTCGGTGAAAATTCCGATCAACAACAAGTCGTCGCTGCTGAATATCGGCCAAATCCTGGTCTACTTCGATTCCACAGCGATCGGGAAGGCCATGAGCAACTACAAGGAGGAATTCAAAGGCGAAATTCTGGTGCTCTCCGCCCAGAATGAAGTGATTTTTGACAGTACGGGCAAGGGATATGGAACCAAATACCGGGAACTTGCGGGAATGAACTCCGGCGAGGAGGTTACGGTGGACGGTATGGTGGTGACGAGCCTGACCCAGGGCCAGGCCGGCTACTCTGTAGTCAGCTTAATCTCCAAGAAGGAGCTTGCCGAGACCTACCGCAGTGCACGCAACACCATTATTTCGATTGCGCTCATCTGTATGCTGTTCGCTGTATTGCTGCCGGCGATGTTTATTTCTAATTTTGCCAAAAGAACACACCGCATCATCCGCTTTACCCGCAAAGTGAAAAACGGGGATTTAAATACACGGATTATCGACAGCAAGGAAGACGAGCTCGGCCAGATTGCCAAAAGCTTCAACAGTATGCTCGATGAGCTCAACCAGTATATTGATCAGGTATATAAAGCTGAAATCAAACAGAAGCATACGGAAATCGCTACGCTTGAGGCCCGCGTGAATCCGCATTTTCTGTATAATACTTTGGAAGTCATACGGATGCGGGCCATTTCCAGCGGTGCCAAGGATGTCGGGGAGATGATCTACAGCCTGTCGGTGCTCTTCAAGTCCTATGTCCGTCCCAAAGCGAGATATACGTTCAAAGATGAGCTGGAGGCGTGCCGCATGTATCTGGAGTTATTCCGCATTCGTTATAAGGACCGGTTGGTCTACACAATCGAATGCAGCAAAGAGCTGGAAGAGCTGCCTATCCTCAAAATGTCGCTTCAGCCGGTGATAGAAAACTATATCCTGCATGGCATGCGGACCGGACAGGCGGACAATAAGATCAGCATCAGGGCTTATCCGGATCAGCAGGGCATCCAGGTTGTCATTGCCGATAACGGGCTGGGCATTCCCGCTGAGCGTCTGGAAGAGCTCAGGCTGGGGCTGGAGCATAACGGGGGAAAGTCCGGCTCAGAGTCGTTCGGGCTGCGGAGTATTCATGAGCGGTTAAGGCTGATGTACGGGAAACAGTATGGCGTAGGCCTGATAAGTGAAGCAGGAGCAGGAACGGAAATAACCGTTACATTCCCATATCCCGCCAAGGAGGGGACAGAACATGTATAAGGTATTTATTGTGGATGATGAGCCGTTCATTCTTAGCGGCCTGCAGGATATACTGGACTGGGAGCTTCTGGGGCTTACGGTTACAGGGCAGGCAGAGAACGGGAAGGAAGCCCTTGAGCAATTACGCGAGACTCCCGCTGATATTCTGATTACTGATATATCCATGCCTGTGATGACGGGACTCGAGCTGATCCGCGCGGCGCAGGAAATCAATCCGGAGATGAAAGCGGTTGTGCTGAGCGGGTACGATGAATTCAAGTATGTAAAAGAAGGTCTGTCGCTCGGGATTGAGAACTATCTGCTCAAGCCCATCAACCTGGAGGAATTCCGCAGCACGCTGGAGACGATTGTCGAGAAACTGGATGTCTCGAGGCTGGATACGGAGTGGTCCCGGTATACGAATTCCGTGCTGAAGGATAATGTGCTGCTGCGCTGGGTACGGGGCCAGATCGATGCCGGGGAGCTGGCTGAACGGCTGCACCTGCTCGGCTTATCGGTCAGCAAACGTTATGTTCAGGTTGCGCTGATCCAGGCAGAACCGGCTACGGAAGCCTTCAGGACCAACGCAGCTGCGCTGGTCGGCGCCCACCCTTCATTCTTCATGTTCTGGGATTCGGATAACGACCTGGTGCTCATTCATAATTTCGGGGATGAACTGTCCGGGGCTGAGGGGATGGCCTCCTTGCTGCAGGAAATGACCTGCTTGAGCATTTCCGGCCAGCAACTGCGTATTGCAGTCGGTGCGGTTGCGGAAGCGGAGCACGCGGCTCCTTCAAGCTATGAGCAGGCGAAGCAGGCACAGGAATTCCTGGAGATCCACCCGGAGCGCAGCATGATTTATTATGAGCAGCTGAAGGACCGCAAGGGGAATCTTGAAGCAGCCCTGCCGGAGGACTGGAGTGAGTATTCCAAACTTATCATGTCCAAGAATTACGGGGAGCTGGCAGAGAAACTGGATGCCTATACCGCGGATACAAGCATGGAGGGCTTGACGCCCGAGCTGCTCCGCGAGATTTCCCTGGAGTGGATTCTGTACTTCCGGATGCTGATCAAGGATATCCGCAGCGAGATGGAGCGAGAGTTCATTGCAGAGGGACTGACCGCGATCCGCAGGGCGCATTCACTGCCCGGCCTGTCGGCGGCGCTGAAGCAGACAGCGGCCAGCATCATCGGGCTGCTGGACCGGGAGATGAAGAGTCCGGTAGTGAACCAGGTGCTGAATTATATTGAGAAATCCTACAGCGAGAATCTGTCCCTGAAGAAGCTGGGCTTCATGTTCAATATTCATCCCGTGTACCTGGGGCAGCTCTTCCACAAATCAACCGGCGAATCGTTCGCAGAATATTTGAACCTGTACCGGATTGAGCGGGCCAAGGAGCTGCTGCGCTCGACCAACCAGAAGGTGCATGAGATCGCCAGGAATGTGGGCTATTGGGAGATGGGGTACTTTTACAAACAATTCAAAAAATATGTCGGTATTTCACCGACCGAATACAAGGGGCTGCTCTAGGGCAGTCCTTTTCTAGTGTCCCCGCAAAGTACCTGTGGAATCATCAGCCCCAGAGCCCCACTTTGTGGGGTTATCTTGAAATATAAGAATTTATATGTTTCACGTAATAAATTATCCTTCTATTTCTCGCTGAAACACCCCGTCCTCTAGAGGACGGCGTAGCCGTTTCCACTTGTGCGCCCGGGAGATAAGCGGTCAGCTTTAGCAGATTGTTTCCCTGGCTTGTTATGTTCATGTGAGAACGCTTTCTATAGAACTTTAATCTGTACTATTGTTTATTTACTTTGTTAACTATTTGCTGAAAAATCTCTTTGATATAATTTAACTATGTTAACCGGAAGTAATAAAGGGCCTTACATTCAGTTCTATTGGTAGCGCTACCTTTGTGTTGAAAACGCTTATAAAAATCAGTAAATACCTTTACAACAGAAAGGATCGTCAACATGAACACTAAGAAGACAAAGGGGATCAAGAGAAAAAGATCCCGCTGGACCAAAGACGATACAGAGCTTGCGTTACTTGCCTTGCCAACAACGGTATGGTATATCCTCTTCAGTTTTTTGCCTATGTTCGGCATCATTATTGCGTTTAAGGACTTTAGGATAAAGGGGGGCTTTCTATCCAGTATTGTGAACAGCTCCTGGGCTGGAGGCAATGGACTCAAAAACTTTGAATCCTTATTCAATTTTGGAGATATCGGGATTATTATCCGCAATACGCTCTTGTATAATATCGTTTTTATCATATTAGGGATTGTAATTCCTGTTATATTAGCGCTTATGATTTACCAGCTGCACAGCCGAAAGGCGACGAAGGTCTATCAGACGGCACTCTTTATGCCTTACTTCCTTTCCTGGGTAGTAGTGGCCGCAGTTGTCTTTGGTTTCCTCAGTTATGATAAAGGTCTTTTAAACGGTTTCGTAGAGCAGGCAGGCGGAGAACGGATACAGTGGTACATGCAGCCCGGTTACTGGCCGTACCTGCTGACCTTTATGAACCTGTGGAAATCCCTGGGTTATGGAATGGTGGTGTATCTGGCTTCAATCGTAGGCATGGATGGAACTTATTATGAAGCCGCTGTCATCGACGGGGCAAGCAAATGGAACCAAATGAGATATATCACTTTACCGCTTATGAAGCCGGTCATTATCATTATGTTCATTCTCAACATAGGAAGAATCTTCTATTCGGACTTCGGACTGTTCTATCAGGTGCCGCAGGCATCCAATTCATTATTTGATGTGACTTATACCATTGATGTCTATGTGTATTCCATGATGAAATCCGGAACGACCGGTATGGCTTCAGCTGCTGCATTCGTTCAGTCTGCAGTGGGGTGCCTCACGATTCTTGCGGCCAATGCTATTGTGAAGAAAATCGATTCAGACAGCGCAATGATATAAGGCTCGTAATTAGGAGAGGTGAACTATGAAAGACGAAGCAAGTGTACAAAGCGGCTTGGACAGGCATAACCGGATCAAGCCATTAACTAATATTCTGTTCAACTTAGTGTTCATAATTCTCGGAATCATCGCTGTATTCCCGGTATTGTTTGTAGTCATGATTTCTTTGACCGCCGAATCCTCTATTCAGGAGCATGGGTATCAGATCATTCCCGCAGCCTTCTCGCTGGATGGTTACAGATTTCTATACCAGCAAAGCGATATGATTCTTAGAGCTTTAGGGGTTTCGCTTTTTGTAACAGGGGTAGGGACAGTGCTGGGCGTAATGCTTACGACTAGCATGGGGTATGTCATGTCCCGGCCGCAGTTCCGTTTGAAGAAGTTTGTAACCTGGCTGGTATTCATTCCAATGATCTTTAACGGGGGACTGGTCTCGTCTTACTATGTCACAGCAAATCTGCTGCACCTGAAAGATTCGATCTGGGCACTGATCCTGCCGCTGGCGGTGAGTTCATTCAATGTAATTATATGTAAAACATTCTTCCGCTCGACTATTCCGGATGCCTTAGTGGAATCGGCCAAAATCGACGGAGCATCGCAGTTACGTATCTTCTTACGCATTGTTCTGCCTATATCGCTTCCTGTTCTGGCTACGATAGGGCTGTTCCTGAGCTTCTCCTATTGGAACGACTGGTTCCAGTCCATGCTCTATATTGATAATCAAAACATGTATTCCCTTCAAGCCCTGCTCAGCAAGATCATGGGCCAAGCTGATTATCTAGCCAAGAACGCCTCTTCTCTGGGCGTCAGTATTGCAGAGGCGGCATCCAAAATGCCAAAAGAGTCCGCCCGTATGGCGATTACAGTCTTAATCGTTTTACCTATAGCCTGTGCCTATCCGTTTTTTCAAAAGTATTACACCTCCGGGCTGACCATTGGAGCTGTAAAGGAATAAGCGGTTATCGTATAAGGTTCCCAAAGGCATCACATGTTTCAACATCATATAAAATTTCAATCTTAGGGGGAAAGTGTTTATGAACAAGAAATTCAAGATTTCTACATTAGCGTGTTGTCTGGCAATGACTACGACGCTGCTTGCCGGCTGTAATTCGGGAGGGAATAACGCATCTCCTTCACCAGCTGCTGCAGGAACAGAAGCTCCTTCCGCACAGCCTGCCGAATCTGCAGGAGACTCCGGATATAAGCAGGCATCGCCTGAGGATGCTCCTACCATCGTATGGTGGCAGATTGGTACCCAACCCACGAATCTTGCCGAAGCTGTAGCCAAGATTAATGAGTACACTGCCGAGAAGATTGGCGTAAAAGTGGATATTAAAGTGGCCGGCTGGGGTGATTATGACACGAAAATGAACACAATCATCAATACAGGTGAAGATTTTGATATTATGTTTGTAAATAACACCAACTATAACCGCTTTATCAATCTGGGTGCACTCGCTGACATCACCGATTCGGCGCAGAAGGATACTCCTGAGCTTTACAGCTTCATTCCTGAGACGGTATGGAACGGTACCAAGATGAACGGCAAAATTTACTCCGTTCCTACCTATAAAGATTCTTCAATGACGCAATATTTCGTCTGGGATGACAGCATTGTGCAGAAATATAACATTGATTATGCTAATATCAAAACGATTCAAGACCTAGACAAACCGTTCCGGGACATTAAAGCGGGTGAAGGAAAATCTTATTATCCGCTGCAGCTTTCCAAAGGTGACGGCTTTGCAGGGTTACTCAATGATTATGATGATATGACACTCGGTTTGAAAGCCCTCGGGGTTAAGGTTGACGATACCTCCCGGAAAGTCGTTTCCGTGTTTGAACAACCGGAAATCATGGATAAACTGAAGCTTATTCATAGCTGGTATAAAGATGGTATTATCAATCCGGACGCACCTACACTAAGTGAGCCGCCTAAAATGCTTCCGTTCTTCAGTGCACAGGGATTCCCGGGTGCAGAAGCCGGCTGGCAGGTTAACAATGGTGTGGATAAGTATGTGATGACCCAAATCTTTGGTCCGATGTATACAACCAGCACGATTCAAGGATCACTCAACGCCATTTCACAAAATTCAAAATACAAAGTGGAAGCCTTGAAATTCCTGGAGCTTGTGAACACGGATCCTCAACTCAGAAACATGCTTGCCTACGGAATTGAAGGACAAGACTGGAAGACGGTCGGAGATAATGTGATTGAGAGACTGAATGATACCTGGAGCCTGCCGGGATACTCTCAAGGAACCTTCTTCAATATGGCTGCGGTTGCCCCGAATAGCGGCGACCAGTGGGATGCCGTGAAGAAATTGAATGAAGAAGCAAGCGCCTCCGCACTCCTGGGATTTGCTTTGGACATCAACAATTTATCTACAGAAGTTGCAAACTGCAAGGCAGTGATGGATAAATATCAATATGAGCTGTTAACAGGTGCTTCTGATCCTGAAGTGGTCGTTCCGAAATTAGTAAAAGAACTGAAAGCTGCGGGAATGGAAACAATTATGGAAGAAGCCCAAAAGCAGATCACAGAATATTTTAAATAATGTAGATCCGAACGATGGTTTATACGCCATCGTTCGGATGTTTTTCAGATAGCTGAAGGAGAAACTGAAGCTGGTTTTAACAGGGAGTCAGAGCTTCCGGGTAGATTATAAGGGGGAACACAAATGAGCAAGAAAAAGAAACACTTCTCCTTGTTATTCACAACGCTTGTGACCATTACTATGGCACTCAGCGCATGCGCGGGGAACAACAATACTGCTAATACCAATCCTTCAGAAGATCCGGTAGAGCTGATCTGGTACACCATCGGTACACCGCAAAAGGACCTGGGCAAGGTGGTAGCGGAAGTTAATAAATATACGCTGGATAAAATCAACGTCACGCTCGATGTGAAAATGATTGATTTCGGTGATTATACGCAGAAAATGCAGGTTATGGTCGCTTCCGGTGAGCCGATGGATATTCTCTTTACCAGTTCCTGGGCCTTCGATTATGTACAGAACTCCCGCAAAGGCGCGTTTTTGCAGCTGGATGATCTGCTGAAGAACCAGGGCAAGGGGATCGTCGATACCATTAATCCGGCCTTCATGGAAGGCTCCAGGGTTGACGGCCACAACTACGGGATTCCGGCGAATAAAGAGCTTCCGGCCCAGGAGGTGTTCCGCTTCAATAAAGAGCTGCTGGACAAATACAATCTGGATCTTAGCTCTGTGAAAACGATGGCCGACCTTGAGCCGCTGCTCAAAACCATTAAGGAAAATGAGCCTGAAGTTACACCGTATGCGATGGTTAAGGACTTCATGCCGGTCATGCCGTTTGACTATGTGATTGAGAAGATGCCCATGGCTGTTTATATGGACACCACGGACTATAAAGTTGTAAATATCTTTGAAACGCCGGAAATAAAGGAAGCGCTTCATACCGCCCGTAAGTTCTATCAGGCAGGTTACATCTCCCCTGAAGTAGCTACATCAACATCAGTGGATGACCTGTACAAAGCCGGCAAATGGTTCACTGACCGTGCGGCAACCCAGCCGCTGGCCGACAATCTGTGGAGCGTAAGCTATGGTTATCCGGTTGTCTCCACACCAGCCAGCCAGCCTTATATATACAACTGGTCCGTGATGGGCTCCATGCAGGCCATCTCCGCTAACTCCGAGCATCCGGAGAAGGCAATGGAGTTCCTGAATCTGCTGAACACAGACCCTGTACTGCGTAACATGATGGATTCGGGGATCGAAGGCGTGCATTACGAGAAGATCAGTAGCAACATGATCAAGAACCTGCCGGATGCAAAGAACTATGACATGGCTACCTTCTCCCTGGGTAACATCATGATCAACTATCTGAATGAAGGTGACCCTGAGAACAAATGGGAACAATTCAAGCAATTCAATGATTCCGGTATCCCTGCACCGCTGCTAGGCTTCAACTTCGATACATCCAAGATTACGAATGAAATTGCCGCCGTTCAGAACGTCAAGGAGGAATTCTGGGCACCGCTGATGACAGGATCAGTAGATCCGGATCAATATCTGGCCAAAGCCAATGAGAAATTCAAAGCTGCCGGTCTGGATACCATCATTGCCGAAGCACAAACACAGCTTGACGCCTGGAAAGCAGCGAATAATAAGTAATCACTTATTTAAGACCGGGCGGGTGAATGGACCCGGCCCGGTTTTTGTGTACAGGAGGAGCTGGGTACGTGGGGAAAATAGGAAAGTCCGCCAAAGATATCGTCAAAAATAAAGTGCTCCTGTTTATGGTTCTCCCGGGCACCCTTTGGTTTGTATTGTTCTCCTACCTGCCCATGGCCGGTACAGTGATTGCCTTCAAGGAATACCGGTTCAGCCGGGACGGCTTCTGGGCGAGCATTATGAACAGCAAATGGGCCGGCTGGGATAACTTCAAATTTCTGTTCAGCACGAGGAATGCCTTCCTGATCACACGCAATACGCTTCTATATAATATGGCCTTCATTATTCTTGGTCTGCTTGTCTCCGTGCTGCTGGCGGTTGTGCTGTCTGAGATTGCTAACAAGAAGCTGGCTAAGCTGTATCAGACGGGGATGTTCCTGCCCTATTTCCTGTCATGGGTCGTTGTCGGATACTTCGCCTTCAGCTTCCTCAGCTCGGAGAGCGGGCTGCTGAACGGACTGTCCGGCACGAAGATTTCCTGGTATTCAGAACCGGGGTACTGGCCGTTCATTCTCGTGTCTGTCTATTTGTGGAAGACCGCCGGATATAACAGCGTAATCTATCTGGCTGCGATCATGGGCATTGACAAGTCCCTGTACGAAGCGGCGATGATCGACGGGGCCGGCAAGCTCCAGCAGATCCGCAATGTTACGCTGCCGATGCTGAAACCCATCATCATCATCATGACCTTACTTGCGATCGGGAAGATTTTTTATGCCGATTTCGGGCTGTTCTATCAGGTGCCGAGAGATTCGGGGACGCTCTATAGCGTGACCAATGTTATTGATACGTATGTGTACCGTGGGCTCAAGAACACCGGCGAGATCGGGATGAGCACGGCTGCGGGCTTATATCAATCGGTGGTTGGGTTCGTTCTGGTGCTTACCTCCAATTATATCGTGCGTAAATCCGATAAGGACAGCGCATTATTCTAGGGGATTTGAAGGGAAGAGAGGTCACCCCATGTCCGCCAAGCCTGTGAAACCGCGCGACTTCCATCAGCTGCCGTTCTGGTGGAATATCGTCTTCAACTGTATTGCCGGAGGCTTTGCCCTGCTATGCATCTTTCCGTTTCTGTTTGTGGTACTCCTGTCTTTCACGGACGAAGGGATGCTGGCGCGGGACGGCTATCAACTTATCCCGGCAAAATGGAGTGCCGAAGCATATAAATACGTTTTTGGCACGGGGGACACGCTGCTCCGTTCTTACGGGGTGACTATGGCCGTAACGGTAACCGGCACGCTTCTCAGCCTGCTGCTTATTTCACTCTATGCCTATGCCATTTCATGTAAAAGCTTCAAGTACCGCCATTTCTTCGCGTTCTTCGCGTTCTTCACGATGCTGTTTAACGGCGGGCTGGTTCCCACCTATATGATCGTGACGCAGCTGCTTGGCCTGAAGGACAGCATCTGGGCGCTGGTGCTACCGCTGGCGATGAATGCTTTTTACATTATGATTCTGCGCACCTTCTATACGACCAGCGTACCGGGTGCCCTGATTGAGTCGGCCACAATAGACGGCGCCGGAGAGTTCCGGACGTTTCTGAGCATCGTTCTGCCGCTGTCTCTGCCCGGCCTGGCTACCATTGGGCTGTTCAGTACACTCGGGTATTGGAACGACTGGTTCAATGCCCTGCTCTATATTGATAATCCCAAGCTGGTGCCGCTGCAGTCGATGCTGATGCGGATTGAGACCAGCATGCAGTTCATTCTGCAGAATTCGCAGAACAGTTCACTGAGTCTGGAAGCGTTGCGCTCCATGCCTCAGGATACCTCGCGCATGGCGATGGTGGTGCTGGCCACTGGCCCCATTATATTCGCTTATCCGTTCTTTCAGCGTTACTTCATCCAGGGCCTGATCGTTGGAGCCGTCAAAGAATAGCAGTATAACCAAAGAAAGGTGTGGGAGAAAGTGTTATATAGAGACCGTACGAAGCCTGCTGAGGAGCGGACAGCGCACCTGCTGGAGCTGATGACGCCGGAAGAGAAGGTTGGCCAGCTCGTTCAGCTATTCGGGTGGCAGACCTATGATCATACAGAAGGAACGATAGAACTGACAGAAGACTTCAAACGCCAGATTCGCGAAGGCGGCATCGGCGCATTATATGGCACACTGCGGGCAGATCCCTGGACAGGGGTCACCCTGGAGAGCGGACTTGGGGCGCGGGCCGGAGCCGAAGCGGTGAATACCATCCAGCGTTATGTGCTGGAGCATTCCAGGCTGGGCATCCCCCTGCTTATCGGCGAAGAATGCTCCCACGGGCATATGGCAATCGGGGCGACGGTATTTCCGGTTCCCCTGCTGATTGGCAGCACTTGGAATGTCGATCTATACCGGGAGATGTCCCGCGCGGTAGCGCTGGAGACCCGGGCCCAGGGCGGTGCAGTTACGTATTCGCCTGTGCTTGATGTGGTGCGTGATCCGCGCTGGGGCAGGACTGAGGAATGCTTCGGCGAAGATCCGTATCTCATCGGTGAATTTGCTGTAGCTTCTGTGGAAGGACTACAGGGCGACCGGCTTGACAGTGGGTCCAGTGTCGGGGCGACTCTGAAGCATTTTGTCGCTTACGGCAGCTCGGAAGGCGGCAGGAATGCAGGTCCGGCGCATATCGGCAAGCGGGAGCTGCTGGAGGTCGATATGTATCCGTTCCGCAAAGCGGTGGAAGCCGGTGCAGTATCCATCATGCCAGCCTATAACGAGATTGACGGAGTGCCTTGCACAACCAATCAGGAGCTGCTGGAGGATATCCTGCGCGGCGAATGGGGCTTCAAGGGCATGGTCATTACCGATTGCGGCGCTATCGACATGCTGGCCTCGGGCCATGATACAGCGGACGGCGGGGAAGATGCGGCAGTGCAGGCGCTAAGCGCCGGTATTGATATGGAGATGTCCGGCGTCATGTTCGGAGGCTATCTGCTGGAGGCGCTCCGTTCCGGGCGGCTGGATGAGAAGCTGGTGGATCAAGCGGCTGCACGTGTGCTGGAGCTGAAGTTCCGGCTGGGCCTGTTCGAACAGCCGTTTGCCGATCCGGACCGGGCAGAGCAGGTGATCGGCAGCCCGGAACATGCGGTGCTGGCACGGAACATTGCGGCGGAAGGGATCGTACTGCTGAAGAATAACGGTATCCTCCCCTTGTCTGCGGCCACAGGAAAAGTGGCTGTCATCGGACCCAACGCGGATACCGGCTACAATCAGCTCGGGGATTACACTTCACCCCAGCCGCGTGACCGGGTAGCGACAGTGCTGACCGGGATACGGGCCAAGCTTGCCGCTGAACCGGAGCGGGTACGTTACGCACCGGGCTGCCGGATCAAGGACAGCTCCACCGAAGGCTTCGAGCTTGCACTCCAGGCAGCGGCAACAGCGGATACGATTGTGCTGGCACTGGGCGGGTCGAGCGCCAGAGACTTCGGCGAAGGCAGCATTGATCTGCGGACCGGGGCCTCGAAGGTAACAGAGAATGGGCTTAGTGATATGGATTGCGGCGAAGGCATTGACCGGATGTCGCTACATCTGTCCGGCGTTCAGCTGGAGCTGCTGAAGGAGCTGAAGACGCTCGGCAAGCCGGTCGTTGTCGTATATATCAACGGACGTCCTATTGCCGAGCCTTGGATTGACGAACAGGCGGATGCCATTCTGGAAGCCTGGTATCCCGGGCAGGAGGGCGGTCATGCCATTGCGGACATCCTGTTCGGCGATGTGAATCCGTCCGGCAGGCTGACCCTCTCGCTCCCGGTGGACGTAGGACAACTGCCCGTCTATTATCTGGGCAAACGGTCCCGTGGTGCACGGTATCTTGAAGGGGATTCGCAGCCCCGTTACCCCTTCGGCTTCGGGCTCAGCTATACCGAATTCAGCTATAGCGGGCTGCAGGTAGAGCCTGCTGAAATTCCAGCGGACGGAAGTGCTGAAGTTACGGTGGAAGTGGAGAATACAGGCTTACGCGGAGGCGCGGAGGTCGTTCAGTTATATATTTCCGACCGGGTCAGTAAGGTGACCAGACCGGCCAAGGAATTGAAGGGCTTCCGGAAGATTTACCTGGAACCGGGAGAGAAGCAGACGGTCACTTTCAGGCTCAGTGCTGAACACTTGAGCTATATCGGGGCGGAGTACAAGCGGGTCGTTGAACCGGGGATCTTCCGGATCGGAGTCGGCCGGAATGTCAACGATACGCTCGATATGGAGCTTGCAGTTATGGAGGAGCAGATATGAAGCGAATAGACATGGAACGCATAAACAGGTTTATCCGTGAATGTTCGCAGCAGCAATGGCTGGAATACCGGGAGATTGAGGATTGGCAGGTGTTCTCCACAGCCTACCGGCAGCCGGGGCAGTATGACGAATTACAGCCGTATTCGGGCAGCGAATCCTTCGGATTGTTCCCGAGCGTACAGGGAACGACTTATATGTTCCGCACGACGCTTGATATTCCGGCGGACTGGACGGGTGCGGACACAGGGATCATCTTCCACTCCGGCGGAGAAGGGCTGCTGCGTGTAGGCGGAGCTTCCCGGCAGGGGCTGGACCGCAATCATACCTTCGTTTCACTTGACCCTGTTGCCGACGGAAGAAACCCGGAGCTTGAGATCGAACTCTACGATCCGATTCCCGAGCCGGATGATCCGCTGAACAAGCAGGCGGTGATTCAGCCGCCGGTCCGGTCTATAACCGCTGCGCTCGTCAGGGTTAACCTGCCGGTGCAGTCGCTGATGTATACCGTTACCGTGATCCGTGATTCGGCGCTGCTGCTGCCAGAACAGGATTTCCGGCGTGTCCGTATCCTGGAGGCGCTGTATCAGGCGATGGATGCGTATGTGTCTATGGGACCTGAAGTTGGACGGGACGATGGCAGGATCAGAGACATTGAGCAGGCGCTGGCCTCAAGTGTGCGGGCCATCGGCGGCAACAGTGAGGGCTTCATTCATATGATCGGGCAGTCACATATTGATATTGCCTGGTTATGGCCCACGAGGGAAACTGTTCGGAAGACCAGCCGGACCTTCTCGACGGTTCATGCCTTGATGGAGGAATATCCCGATTACCGCTACGCTCAGAGCCAGCCGCAGCTGTTCGCTTATCTGAAGGATAACGACCCTGAGCTGTATGAGAAGGTGAAGGCGCGGATACGGGAAGGACGCTGGGAGCTGGTGGGCGGCATGTGGGTGGAGCCGGATCTGAATATTCCAAGCGGCGAGTCCCTGATGCGGCAGATGCTGTACGGGCAGCGGTTCTATCAGGAGGAATTCGGACGGCAATCCGAGATTGAATGGCTGCCGGACACCTTTGGGTATTGCGCTTCCCTGCCGCAGATTCTGAAGCACGGCAAGGTCCGCTATTTCATGACGACCAAACTCGGCTGGAATGATACGAATCTGTTCCCTTATGATTTGTTCCACTGGGTAGGCATCGACGGAACGGCACTTCTGTCTTATATGAACCACGGAGTGAATGAGAGTACGCTGCCGAAGGATATTCATGAGCACTGGCAGTCCTACCGTGAAAAAGCCGTGCACAGCGAACAAATGCTGCTCTACGGACACGGGGACGGGGGCGGCGGAGTGACCCGGGAGATGCTTGAATATCTCTCTCGCTCCGAGCTCATGGTGGGCCAGCCGGCCTCCGGCTACAGCACGGCGGCAGATTTCTTCGCAGGCATCGAGCAGGCGAAGCCTGAGCTGCCGGTCTGGCAGGGCGACCTCTATCTGGAGCTGCACCGGGGAACCTATACCACACATGCCCGGAACAAGCGCAATAACCGCAAGGCCGAGATTCTGTACAGGGAGGCGGAACTATGGCAGACGCTGGCCGGACACCATCTGCAGCCGCAGCAGCGGGAAGAGATCGGGCAGGACCTGCATGAAGGCTGGAAGCTGATTCTGCTCAACCAGTTCCATGATATTATTCCCGGCTCGTCGATTCCCGAGGTCTATCAGACCTCGGACAAGGAGTATCAGAGCATCTTCGCTCTTGGAGGTAGCAGCCTAAAGTCGGTCATGGAGGCCGCCGTACCAGCCCTGGGACAAGGAGTATCAGAGCATCTTCGCTCTTGGAGGTAGCAGCCTAAAGTCGGTCATGGAGGCCGCCGTATCGGATATCAATACCCGTGGAGAGGGCCAGCCTTATGTCGTCCTGAACGGTCTGGGCTGGGCCCGGGATATGGTGGTTGAGCTCCCGGCTGCCGGAGACGAAGCGGATAACACTGCTGCCGCCGTATATGACCGGAACGGAATGCGGCTGGCCGCGGAGCCGGTTACAGCAGGCGGGCCAGCTGCTCTCCGCGTGCGGGTGCCGGAGGTTCCGGCATTCGGGTATGTTACCGTGTGGCTGAGAGATGAGGAACTGCCAGCGTTGCGCGAAGATGGCGGAGTTGACGGTAACGACGGAGTTGGCAGAGATAGCGGAGATGAGCCGACACCGGTCGGAACATCTAATGCAGCTTCGGTTGCAGCTTCGTTCGGCCAGGACTGGGAGACGGAATATTACCGGCTCCGGTTCAATGAACAGGGCGAGATCATCAGCCTGTACGATAAGGAAGCCGGGCGTGAGATTGTCAAGGCCGGAGAGCGGCTGAACCGGCTGCATTTCTTCCATGACCGCCCTATCCTATGGGATGCCTGGGATATAGACAGCCGGTATGAGGAGCAGCCTGCCGGAGAAGCAATTCTGCTGGAGCAGAAGCTGTTGTCCTCAGGCCCCGTCAGCGATGTGCTGTACTTCCGCTGGAGCATCGGCCAATCCGAAATAGAGCAGGAGCTGATCCTGTATAACAGTGACCGGCGGATCGACTTCAAGACGAAGGTGCAATGGAATGAAGCCCATAAGCTGCTGAAGGTGGGCTTCCCGGTAGATGTAGTAACCAGCAAAGCGACCTATGAGATCCCGTTCGGCGCGCTGGAACGGTCAACGCACCGCAACACCAGCTGGGAGCAGGCGCAATATGAAGTCTGCGGGCACCGCTATGGCGATGTGTCTGAGCATGACTATGGCGTCAGCCTGCTGAATGACTGCAAATACGGCTATGACACGCAGGGCAGCACGATCCGTCTGTCGCTGCTGCGCGCGCCGCGCTGGCCGGATCATTCCGCGGATCTGGGCACACATGAATTCACGTATTCACTGTATCCGCATACCGGAGACTGGCGCGGGGCGCATACCCTCCGCAAAGCCGCTGAGCTGAATCACACTTCCTATGCGGTTGCCTGTGATTCAAGTGCAGGACAGCTGCCGCCTTCAGGCTCATTCCTCCCCTATGACGGGAAGCAGGTTATCCTGGATACAGTCAAATTGGCGGAAGACGGAAGCGGCAGTATTCTGCGGCTGTATGAATCCGCTGGCGGACGCGAGACCGTCAAGCTCGGCTGGCCGCTGCCGCATTCGGCGATATACCTGTCCAATGCACTGGAAGAAGAGACAGAGCTGCTGCCGGATGAGGCTGGAGAGCTGACGCTTACGTTCCGCCCGTTTGAGATCAAAACCATCAAAATTGTTCATTCAGAATTAGCTGAATAAAAGATAATAACAAAAAGTGAGAAGGAACGGAGGGGGATTTTGGAACTGTAGGAGCGTTAGCGATCGCCTTTGTCACCGGGTTTCCACCGCGAAAAGCGGGTTGAATCAAGAAATCTGGGGACAACAGCGGCCGGAAGTCCAAATATTCACCGGAGAAGGAACGGAGGGGGATTTTGGAACTGTAGGAGCGTTAGCGATCGCCTTTGTCACCGGGTTTCCACCGCGAAAAGCGGGTTGAATCAAGAAATCTGGGGACAACAGCGGCCGGAAGTCCAAATATTCACCGCAGTGACGAGTGAACTTTAAGTTAGTACCTTAAAATCAGCTTCTACCCTATAGATTAAGCCGAAGGAGACTATCACCTTGGAACAATTCAGACTTCCCCAGATTCAAATGCCGGAGCTGCCGCTGCCGTCATCCATTCAGGCCGTATTGGCCGAGGCCGAAGAGAAGCTGGCCCACCGGCCCAAGCTGCAGCGCCTGTTCCGGAACTGTTTCCCGAACACGCTGGAGACTACTACCAAGCTGCTTGACGATGGAACCACATTTGTCATTACGGGCGATATCCCGGCCTGCTGGCTCCGCGATTCGGTCGAGCAGGTGATTCATTATGTGCCTTTTGCCGCCAAAGATCCTGATCTGCAGCGAATTATCGGCGGGCTGATCAAGCGTCATACGCAATATGTGCTGACCGATCCTTACGCTAACGCGTTCAACGAAACAGCCAACGACTGGCACTGGAATGCCGGGGATGTGACGGAGATGTCGCCCTGGGTGTGGGAGCGCAAGTTCGAGATTGACTCGCTGTGCTTCGTGATCCGGCTGGCCCATGCCTATTGGGAGGAGACGAAGCGAACGGATATCTTCACGGCTGATTTCAAAAAAATGCTGCGCACCATTACCGATCTCTTCAAGCGGGAGCAGCATCATGCGGAACAATCCCCGTACCGCTTCACCCGGAACAACGGGATTTTGGAGGATTCGATCCGTAACGGCGGCCTTGGCATGCCGGTCAACTACACAGGGATGATCTGGTCCGGCTTCCGCTCCAGCGACGATGCCTGCGATTTCCATTACAACATTCCGGGGAATATGTTCGCCGTAGTGGCTCTGCGGCAGATGCAGGATTTCGCCGAGTGGGTGTTCCGCGATCTGGATTTCCTGGCCGAGCTGAAGGCGCTGGAGCAAGAGGTGGATCACGGCATTAAGCTGTACGGTATCTATCGCCACCCTGAATTCGGGCCGATCTATGCCTACGAAACAGACGGCTACGGCAATTACTGCCTGATGGATGATGCTGGAACACCGGGCCTGATGTCCATTCCGTATCTCGGGTATTTGAAGAATGACGATCCCATCTATCTGAATACAAGACGTTTTGCGCTGAGCAGCGGGAATCCGTTCTATTACGAAGGCACAGCCGCCAAGGGCATCGGCAGTCCGCATACCCCTCCGGGTTATATCTGGCATATGGCGCTGTCCATGCAGGGGATCACGGCAAATAGTAAAGAAGAAAAGCTGGCGGTGATTGCCATGCTTGAAGCAACGGACGCGGATACCGGCTATATGCATGAAGGCTTCCTGGCCGATGATCCGTCGGTTTTCACCCGCAAGTGGTTCGCCTGGTCGAACAGCCTGTTCTCCCAGCTGGTCTGGCGGGCGCTGCAGGAAGGGATTCTCTAGGTCCGGCCTGCATGGATACAGAATACAGGAAGCTAATTATGATTGTGTAAAGCACTTTTTCATATACAAAGGAGACCTGAGCATGAGTACAATTATTGGAGAAACATTGTCAAATATCCCTTGGCAGGAGAAACCGGCGGACAGCAACGCGCCTGTATGGAGATATTCCGCCAACCCGATTATTCCGCGCAACGCTATTCCGAACTCGAACAGTGTGTTCAATTCGGCGGTGATTCCCTTTGAGGGCGGCTTCGCAGGCGTGTTCCGCTGTGATTCGCGATCGGTCAGCATGGACATCTTTGCCGGCTTCAGTGAAGACGGTGTGAACTGGAAGATCAACCATGAGCCTATCGTATTCGAGGGCGATGAAGAGATTATCAAGCGGGAATACCGTTATGATCCGCGCGTATGCAAGATTGACGACCGTTATTATGTCTCCTGGTGCAACGGCTATCACGGGCCGACGATTGGACTGGCGTATACGTTTGATTTCAAGACGTTCCATCAGCTGGAGAATGCCTTCCTGCCGTATAACCGGAACGGCGTACTGTTCCCGCGCAAGATCGGCGGCCATTATGCCATGCTCAGCCGTCCAAGCGATACCGGGCATACTCCGTTTGGCGATATCTTTTACAGCGAAAGTCCTGACCTTACCTTCTGGGGCAAGCACCGCTATGTGATGGGCACGGTGAACGGCGATGCCTCCGCCTGGCAGTCCAAGAAGATTGGCCCGGGTCCGATTCCGATTGAGACCGACAAGGGCTGGCTGCTGATCTACCACGGCGTAATCAACACCTGCAACGGGTTTGTCTACCGCATGGGCTGCGCGCTGCTCGATCTGGATCAGCCATGGAAGGTGAAAGCCCGCTCACGCAACTATATTCTCGGCCCTGAAACCTTGTACGAATGTGTGGGCGATGTGCCGAATGTGACCTTCCCCTGCGCGGCTTTGACGGATGCGGCTACAGGACGGATTGCCATCTACTACGGTTGTGCAGATACGGTTACGGGTCTGGCCTTCACTACCGTGGACGAATTGCTTAACTATATGGAGGAATATCCTCTGGAGACTGAGGTGTAACAGCCATGGACAAACATCAAACGGCCCATATCATCTCCCATACGCACTGGGACCGGGAATGGTATCTTCCTTATGAACGCCATCATCTCCGGCTGATCCGGCTGGTCGACAGCCTGCTGGACACGCTGGAGCAGAACCCGGGATTCCGGAGCTTCTTCTTCGATGGACAGACGATCATTATCGAAGATTATTTGCAGGTCCGCCCGGAGAACCGGGAACGGCTGGAACGCCATATCCGTGAAGGACGGATCTATATCGGGCCTTGGTATATCCTTCAGGATGCCTTCCTGACCAGTCCGGAAGCCAATGTGCGCAATCTGCAGATCGGGCATCAGGATGCGGGAGTCTACGGGGAGGTATCGAAGATCGGTTATTTCCCCGACACCTTCGGCCTGACCGGACAAATTCCGCAGCTCATGGTACAGGCCGGAATCACCAATGCCTTCTTCGGGCGCGGGGTGAAGCCGACAGGCTTCAACAATACGGTCTCTAGCGATGGCTATGAATCCTCGTTCTCGGAGCTGGTCTGGGAAGGTCCGGACGGCTCCAAGGTGCTGGGCATCCTGTTCGCCAACTGGTATTCGAACGGCAATGAGATTCCAGCCGGGGCGGAGGACGCGGGGAGCTTCTGGGAGCGCAAGCTGGCAGATGCGAAGCAGTATGCAGCCACGGATCAGCTGCTGTTCATGAATGGCTGCGATCATCAGCCGCTGCAGACCGATCTGCCGGAAGCGATCCGGACTGCGGAGCAGCTGTACCCGGAGATATCCTTCGTTCATTCGAACTTTGCCGATTATATTAAGGCTGTGCAGCACTCTCTTGCCGGCCGCAGCCTCTCCACGGTTAAGGGCGAGCTGAGAAGCCAGCGCACTGATGGCTGGGGCACACTGGTCAATACCGCCTCCGCCCGGGTGTACCTGAAGCAGTTGAACCAGCGGGGCCAGGCGCTGCTGGAGAAGGTAGCCGAGCCGCTGGCTGTTATCGCCAGGCTGCACGGCAGGGAGTATCCGCAGCATTTGTTGACCTACGCGTGGAAGACGCTGCTGCAGAACCATCCGCATGATTCCATCTGCGGCTGCAGTGTGGATGAAGTGCACCGGGAGATGGTAACCCGGTTCGACAAGAGCCGTCACACCGCCGAAGGCATCGTGGCGGACAGTATGCAGGCGATCACCGGAGCGGTGGACACCTCCGGTTTCGCCCGTTTCGGGGAGGCCGCGATACCGCTGGTTATCGCGAATACAAGCGGCTGGAGCCGCACGGGTACAGTCAGCGTGGAGCTGGATGCGGCACGCCTGTATCTGCGCGAAGGCTTCACGCTTGAAGAGACCGCCCGCCGGATGAAGGCGGTTGACCTGGGCGGACGGGTCCTGGTGGATGAACAAGGCAACGAAGTGCCTTGTACGATTCAGGACCTGGGCCTGTCATTCGGCTATGATCTGCCGGATGACAGGTTCCGGCAGCCGTACAGTTGCCGCAAGGTGCAGCTGACCTTCGAAGCGGCGGATGTGCCAGCGCTGGGGCTGCGCGCTTATGCCTGGGTCCGCCCGCTGGAAGGGACCGCTGCCGGGCGATCCGGCCAAGGCATAGCAGGGTCGGCCGCAGCGGGTGGGGCCGCGGTCCGCCCGCTGGAAGGGACCGCTGCCGGGCGATCCGGCCAAGGCATAGCAGGGTCGGCCGCAGCGGGTGGTGCCGCAACGAACGGGGCGGAGATTCCGGCAGGTGCCGGAGCCTCGGCGTCGCTTGTCCACGGCGGGCGTATTCTGGAGAACGAAACGCTGCGGGTAGAGATTATGGCAGACGGTTCCTTCACGCTGGAGCATAAGCCAAGCGGCAAAGTATACCGTGATCTCGGTGTCTATGAGAATACCGGAGATATCGGCAATGAATATATGTACAGACAGCCTGCGGGCGAAGTACCACTGACTACCCGGGGGCTGACGGCTGATATCACCATCATAGAAGATGCGCCATACCGGGCGTCCGTGGAGATCACCCATGAGTGGGTGATTCCAGCTTCGGCAGATGCCGTGCTGGAAGAAGAGCAGCGTGCACTGGTCTATTATCCGGAGCGGCAGGCGCAGCGCTCAGCGGACACGGTGCTGCTTAAGCTGCGGACAGTGTTAAGGCTGGAACGCAGCGGCAAAGGCCTGGAAGTCAAGAGTTATATCCATAATACGGCGAAGGATCACCGTCTGCGGATGCTATTCCCTGCAGATCTGGCCGCAGCTTCCCACCGTGTGGACTCGATGTTCGAGCTGGCGGAGCGGCCGAATGAACCGGCGCCGGAGTGGCTGAACCCGAGCAATGCGCAGCATCAGCAGAGCTTTGTGGATGTGGCGGCGGAGCATGCGGGGCTTACGGTCGCTAATCTCGGACTCCATGAATATGAAATTCTGCGTGACGGCCGCAACACCATCGCCATTACCCTGCTCCGCTGTGTCGGGGAGATGGGCGACTGGGGCTGGTTCCCTACGCCGGAAGCCCAGTGCCAGGGGGAACATACGGCGGAGCTGCTGCTTATTCCGCATAGCGGGGACGCGGTAGCTTCTGGTGCAGCGGCTGCGGCCTACCAGTTCCAGATTCCCTGGACCTGCTCCCAGGCGGAGGTTCACGCAGGAACTATTCCAGCCGTGTACTCGGCTGTCCGCTGGAGCGGCACGGCTGCCGCTTTCTCTTCGCTCAAGATGAACGAAGACAGCGGAGATCTGCTGCTCCGCTGGTTCAACATGACGGGCCAACTTTGTGAACTGAAGCTGGAGACAGACCTACCGGCAACGGGCTTCTACACATCGAATGTGCTGGAAGCTAAGGTTGCGGATGTTGAGGCTGAGACTGGGCGGCTGGAGCAAGGCGGAGCAAATACGCTTCAGCTACAGCTGGGCGGACATGAAATACTGACCGTTGGCATCCGGCTTGACTGACTCAAGGATGAAGCAGAAGCAGAAGCGGAAGTAGAAGTAGAAGCAGGATTGAAAGCTAAAGCAGAAGTAGAAGTAGAAGCAGGAGGTGACCCTCAGATGGATAAGCTAACCAGTGATCACAGTCCGTTCCCGGGTGTACAGCAGTATATGAAGGCCTCTCAAGGGCAATGGAGACTGTCAGCACAATCCCGGGTTAGGATTGTGGACAATGTCAGATCAGATGGAAACAGGGTTCTGAATGATACAATTTTCATTATTCTCTCGGAATACGCAGACAGTCTGGCTCCATCCGGCCATCTCCTGTCTGTACTTTATGGAGAGAGTGAGACACCGTCTTCAGGAGATATTGTCATAGAATTGAACGACAGCGGAAACACCGGAGACTGCGGAGTAGGCGGAGGTATGGACAACCGGGAAGGTTATGTCATTGAAATCGGCGAGTTTGTCCACATCACGGCCCCAAGCGAAACTGCAGTGATGTATGGATTGCGGACGGTGATACAGACGCTGGTGACTGACGGCTTCATGCCGTACGGTAGAATCACCGATTACCCTGTGATGCCGGAGCGGGCGCTGCATATTGACATCGGGCGGAAGTTCTATACCGCCGAATGGATCATGGACAGGATCAGGGAGATGTCCCGGCTTAGACTGAATACCCTGCAGCTGCATTTCTCCGAGAATGAAGGCTTCAGGCTGATGAGCGAGAGCCATCCTGAGGTAATGTCGGACGAATATTTAACCAAGCAGGAAATGAAGGCGATTATTCATACGGCCGCAAGATATCATATTGCCGTTGTTCCTTCACTAGATTCGCCGGGCCATCTGGGACAAGCCCTGCGGACACATCCGGACTGGCTGCTTAAGAATTCATCGGGAGCCGTTGCCCCGGGCGCGCTGGATATTACGAATGCCGCTGCGCGGCAATTCGTGCTGGAGCTTATCGACGAGTACACGGAGTTATTTGCCGGAAGCACCCATTTTCATATCGGCGGCGATGAATTTATCAACTTCGGGCAGTTCGATGAATATCCCCAACTGGAGCAGTATGCCCGGGATGTTCTGAAGATCGGCGGCGGAACCGGTGTGGATACTTACATTGATTACCTTAACGGAGTTGCTGAACATCTGGAGTCCAAGGGGTGGATCGTCCGCGCCTGGAACGATGGACTGTACCGTGGGGATCAGATCCAGAGAATAACGCCTAAATCCTCCATCCAAATTACGTATTGGACGAAATGGCATGAAATGATGGCCCCGGTTGAAGAGATCATTGCGCAGGGACATCAGGTGATTAATTTCAACGATGCCTACTTTTATTACGTACTGGGTGAGCATGCAGGCTATACGTATCCAACAGGAGAGAAAATCTGCAATTCATGGCATCCGGGGTTGTTCCCGCAGCGGTCCGGCGGAGCGAAGCAGGAATATCCCGCGGGTTCTTATCCGCGTGAGTTAATCGGCTGTTCCTTCTCCATCTGGAGCGACAAGCCGGAAGCGCAGACCGAAGCAGAAGTGGCAGTCGGAATCCGCGGGCCGCTTAGCGCTATGGCGGAGAGAGCGTGGCTGGGGAAGCAGAAGCTGGCCGGTTACGCGGAGGGTAGCGAACGAAGTCAATAGTTGAAAAAAAGTGCTGTCCCAAAGCCGAAAGGCTAGTTGGGGCAGCTTTTTTTCATTTAGGAAGTTGTGATATTCGTCTGTTGCGGATGGTATGAGAAAATCAAAGGGCGAATGCCCTCACTTCGGATCCAAATATAGCCAAATTTGATCCTTACGGACACCACAGCCCTTATCCACTCCTAAAATGCCCTTTTGACGGGTTTGCGGACACCACAGCCCTTATCCACCACTTTTCATAGGCCAGCTCCACTTTTCGGGCGGAATAAAGGCGCTGGTGTCCGTAAGGACCGGCACTCAGGCGCTTTCCGCAGGCTTAACGTCTCTGCTGTCCGTAACGATAGCGGACACCACAGCCCTTATCCACCACTTTTCATAGGCCAGCTCCACTTTTCGGGCGGAATAAAGGCGCTGGTGTCCGTAAGGACCGGCACTCAGGCGCTTTCCGCAGGCTTAACGTCTCTGCTGTCCGTAACGATAAGCTATTCCACTGATAACTCAAACCCTCGAGTGAAGCGGACTGAGAATCCGTTATATCGCTCAAAAGCCTTAAAATCTGGGTGAACCGGAGAATCGCTTATCTTGTTCATTCGAGCCTGAAAGGGAGGTTATTTTGCCATATAAGCGATTCTGAGTCCGTTTAGCTACCGAATCCGCCTGATTTGCTCCAATAGCGGATTTTCAGTCCACCTAGCCAGCTGTGGAGTCGGAGTCATAATGAGGACGCCAAGTTTCGGTTGCGAAAATGAATATCGATGGGCTCACCCTGTTCGCCAACCGGGTCATTGTTCCTCCGCATAATTCAAGCCTAATTGATAGGCCTGGTTAAGCAGCAGCTCATAATGCCGGGGATTAGAATCTAAGGTTGTCTCATATAGAAACTCAACTCTGGATTTGGAAATGCCGCAATAATCTGCGATTCCTACATTGAGCAAGTGGGCGATTGTTTCATCATAGTTACGCTTGCGCATCTGTTCCTGCGAAACGCCCGCCAGCCCCATCCACAACACCTGCTGATGATGGAGCTGGTTCTTGCCGTATGCAAACCCGTTGTTCCATACACGGTCTATATAACCTTTTAGCATGGCCGGCAAATGCCACCACCAGACAGGGAAAATAAAGGCCAGGGCATCGTGCTCCTTCAACCGCTTCATTTCCCGCTCCACCTCAGGTGAGAAGGATTGCTCCTCAAGGGACATGTCAGGCTCATCTATTCCTTGTAAAAGAGGGTCAAAGCCAATCCCGTGCAAATCCAATATCTCATAGCCATGTCCAGCCTCCGTAAGACCTTGTGCAAAACGGCGGGCAGCCGCAAAGGTCAGGGAATCTTGTCGCGGATGCGAAACCACGATTAATACGTTCATCTGTATCGTCACTACCTTTCTGAGCAGCCAATTTGTAGCCATGATCAGTGGCTGATGCTATTATAAACAGTAATAAAATTGTCTGGAAGTACGCACTTTCATGTTCTATAGGATGAGAAAGGTACCATAGGTACATTGAAGTGCCCTGCACCCGATAGTATATTTCCGGTATATACACAGCCTTTTGACGGAGGAATAAGCAATGACAGAGCAGAGTGACAATAGCACTCCAAAGAAATATAAAGTCGGAGTAGAAGCGGCATTAGAAGTTATGGGCGGGAAATGGAAGCCTCTAATCATCTATCATTTGATGACAGGCTGCAAACGTACGTCCGAGCTGCGGCGGCTAATCCCCGGCATTACACAAAAAATGCTGACCACCCAGCTGAGAGGCCTGGAAAAGGACGAGATTATTGCCCGGAAAATATATCAAGAAATCCCGCCTAGAGTGGAGTATGAATTAACGGCCTACGGCTGGGGATTGAAGCCCGCGCTGGACCTTTTATGTTACTGGGGAGAGGATCACCTGGACAAGGTTTATGGTGACAAATCCAAGGTTTTGGAGGAGTTTTAAGCTTTGAGCGGGAGAACCGTCAGACCTGATGAGGGGATGGCGGTTTTTCTATTATCTCGTGACCGGTATGGTGGCCCTATGCAAAGTTACCTTAAGGAATTCATTACCTATCTCCCTGGAATTTCTGAGTGTATGATGCTTATATCAGCTGCGCATCTGGTATATTCTAGTGTATGGGAAAAGGTGAGATGAACATGGGGAAAGATAATTTTCTTAAATCGCTGCTGTCTGACAAGGTGAATATGACTCCGAACGGGTTTGTGGCCGAGCAGTTAAGTGCGGCGGAGTTTGCGGAATGCCATGAATTGTTTTTTGACCAATTGCTGGAGATTTCTTCATCTGATATTTCGGGCATAGCAGGCTACGGCTGGCTGGATGAGGAGGGCAAGACGGAATTTGCAACCTGCCGGGAGTTCCTGACAGAGACATTCTCGGAGAAGAGAGAGGGCTACTGGTTCAATTGGCGTGAGATGTTCGAGACCACCGTGCTGGACCGTGACTTTTTCGAGAAGTACTATAAGGAAATGGAAGACCGTATCCATTATTGCGAAGGCCAGCGTTACCTGGTTTATAATAATGCGTTCTTCAAAAATATGATCACAGACGGCCGGACGGTACTTGGGTTCCCGGATTGGAGCAAGTGCGGTATTTTCGATTGTCTGGTAGATATCGTTAATATGGATCTGAATGAGCCTTACTTCAACATCCCGGAGCTGTTCACTGAATACTGCAAGACAAGGAATATCATCATCCCGGATTTCAAGGAACGGTTCCTATGCATGGCCTATTACAAAGGAATCGACACCTTGCGCTGGCATGCCTCTATCGATGATGTATGCTCCTGCGAAGCCATAGTTAAATCCATAAGTGAGCTGAAGGACCGCATCTATGCCCTTTAGCCCTGCAGAAGGTGAATGAAGGTATGAAATATGAGCATGCCGGTGATGTGATCCCCGAGGAGCTATTAAAGGAAGTCCAGAAATATGCGGCAGGAAGGCTGCTGTATTTCCCGGCAGGGGATGAGAAGAAGGCCTGGGGCGAGTCGAACGGGTACAGAGAGCAGCTGCAAAAGCGTAATCTGATGATTCGTAACAAGTATGCGCATGGAGTGACGATTGCGGAAATTGCCAACGAGTATTATTTATCCCTGGATACAGTCAAGAAGATTATATATTCGAAGAAAAATGACCGGCACTTAACGTATGCTCCGACTGTGGAGTCGGCTGTACGGTACATGGATGCCGGAATGATCGAAGAATGGATTCAGTGTTATTTGCTGCTCACCCGCAAGACCTTAACCGGGCTGGTTGAATCCGGGAAGCAGGAGCAGCTGTACTTCGGCGTTGTGAAGTTTCCGCTGCGGCTTATTGAGCAGAATGAAATGAGAGACCTAAGTGATAACCAGCCTGGCAGTACGGGCACGGCTCATGAAGAAGATGGGAATACAGTCGCTTCTCCTCCGCTGGTGATCCAGTATACAGAAGGCAAATTTCATTGCCCTGTCCAACAGGAAATACTGGCTGCACTTAAGCAGCGCAAGGTTAATGCTTATCCGGCGGTCATCGGGATGAATGGCAGTGACGATTATCGGCGGTTCATGAAATACTACGGAACTGTGCTCCATTATGTTAATGAGGTTGAAGGTTGAGGTTGAAATCACAAAAGACATGTGAGGACGGATGCCGCAATGACTGCATACCAGAAAGCAAGATTAGAAATTGCCGGTGTAGAAGATATATTGAAGCAGCATTTTGGCTCAAGCCCGGCCGGGGTAATGCCCGTAGAAGGGGGGAACCTGAGCAGCGTATTCTCCTTTGAATATGAAGGCCGGGGATGCATCATTAAGTTGAGTGACATGGACGGGGCCTACGATACAGAAGGTTATGTTGCGAATCTGCTGACCAGCCAGGGCATCCCGTTTGCCAAATGTCTGGGGCAGGGTAAAGCGGGGACATTGAGCTATTCCATCTCTGAACGGATTCGTGGCGGCAATCTGATCGATTGTTCTGATCATGAGAAGCAGAGCCAGCTCCCTGAGCTTATCGAAATACTGACCCGGATGAATTACGCCGAGCTGGGCGATACAAGCGGCTACGGATGGATACAGCCAAACGGAGCCGGCGCTTACCCGGCATGGCGTGAATATATTACTTCATTCTTCGCCGAGGATCAGAGCGGAACCTTCTGGGAGGGCTGGCACGGCCTATTTACGGCGACCTGTCTGGAAAAGGATGTATTCGAAGAATGCTACCACCGTCTGCTGGCGTATGCCAAATACAACGAGCCGCACCGCTATTTTATCCACGGGGATTTTCAGCCCTGGAACATCCTGTCGGATGGCCGGCAGATCACCGGAATCATTGACGGCAACTTCGCCTATGGGGATTATCTGGTCGATCTCGCTACGCTGATTGGAACCTTGGGAGAGCTTGATGTGGTTCAGGCTTATCAGGAATACCAGAGCCGGAGGGGGATCATCATCCCGGACTTTCATGAACGGCTGACCGGTGCGCGGTATTTCAAAGGATTGGATGCGCTCCGCTTCTATGCCAAAATGGGCTGGGAGGATGCCTACCATCAGCTGCGTGATGAGCTGCTTCAGCTGCCGGAGTGAGCGGGTGAGTGAATAATAACGGACAAAAGCCTATCCAACGGATAGACTTATTGTCCTGAAAGCAGGCGGCCTATTGAAATTTAAAATTCTGCTAATCAGCATCCTTACACTGGGGATATTAGTTGTTGCGGGGAATTACAGGTGGGAAAACCGTGAATCAGACGAAGTATTCAGCTATAAATATGACAAATGGGCCGAACAATTATGGGCTGAATTTACTCCCGAAATAGGAACCAACGATATTATTGATATACCGCTGGTCTACGGTGATAAGCTTACTACAAAGGGATTGGAACCCTATTTAATGAAAATGGGGGTGTCGGGTGAAATTGTTAAGCTATGGGTACACCGGACCCGTTTGTCGGATGCTTATACTGGGCTGCTGATAGCAAACATAGCTATTATTATACTTAGTTGTTTGATTGTAAAAAGAAAGTAGGCTATGGAAGTGAAAGTTAAGGATACTTTTGCACAAATGCTGCTCTTTAAAAGAAAAATAGAGATCGACCCCGGCGGGGCTTTCAGCTTCTGGAACGAATATATCGACAGCTGTGCCGCCGACGGGCTGAATACGGAGCATCTGAATTTTGAGAAGGTGATCTCCAAGGTTCTGCGTAATTCTTTTTTTGAGAAAATGTACAGAATATTGAGGCGCTGACACGGAATTGGCGGTTTACCGGAACTAGAAGCGATAAGACACCTTTCAATCCAAGGGTTGTCTTACCGCTTTTTCATGAATATGTTATAGTTTATAGCACGAATGTTCACATGTGAGACTTGTAAATTTCTTAGTAAAAAAGACCTTAGCCATTTCATCCCGCCACTTTAGAAGTGGGGGAATTCCGACTATGAATGTTAAATTAACACATGTTGCTATGACCAGCCCATGTGAGCTGCCGCAGCAGCTACAGAAAGAAGTCGCCCGTAAGGTGGCAGTATTAGTCACGGGAGGACTTCAGGCTTCCGCACGAGAGGGGGATAGGGCATGGAATTCGCAAGTATAACGACGCTTATTATTTCAAGCATCACATTCATAAATATCCTGCTGGCGCTGGGGTTCCTGTTCATTGAGCGGAGAGAGGCGGGATATACCTGGGCCTGGCTGATGGTTCTGTTCTTCATCCCTATCCTGGGGTTCGTTCTGTATATCTTTTTCGGGCGTAATCTGAAGAAGAAGAATTTCTACAATCTGTTTATTGAAGAGCAGGACTTTGTCCAGGCCGAGACAGACCGGCAGCTGGCAGCACTGCAGGATGAAGTGCAAGGGATATCTCCCTGGCTGCAGAAATACACAGAGCTCATCACGATGAATATCAGATCGTCGCATGGTCTTTTATCCAGTGATAATGACATCGTTATCTACAGTGACGGGCATCAGAAATTCGACGCATTATTCGAGGATATCCGGTCTGCCCGGACAGAGATCAATATTCAGTATTACATCATTCAGCCGGACGCGCTGGGGAAGAAGCTGAGAGATGCATTAACCCGCAAAGCAGAGGAAGGCGTGAAGGTGCGGCTGCTCTACGATGAAGTCGGCTCCAAACGGATTGCCCCCGGGTTCTTCAAAGAATTACGTGCAGCAGGAGGAGAGGTGGAGGTGTTCTTCCCGTCTCTGCTCAGACCGCTGAACTTCCGGATCAACAACCGGAATCACCGCAAGCTGTGCATAATTGATGGCATGACCGCCTATATCGGCGGGTTCAATGTCGGAGATGAATACCTCGGTCTGGATAAGAAATTCGGCTATTGGCGGGACACCCACCTCAGGATCACCGGGAATGCCGTCAATCATATTCAAGGCAGATTTATTCTGGACTGGCATCAGGCCGGGAAGCATAAGCGGGGGGATTATGAGGAATTCTCCTTTTACACAGTGGGCCATACGGGGACAAGCCCGGTTCAGATCATCACCAGCGGTCCCAATTCGGAGACGGAGCATCTGAAGAACATGTACATCAAGCTTATTTTATCAGCCAGGAAAAGTGTATATATCCAGACCCCCTATTTCATTCCGGATACCAGCTTCATGGATGCCTGCAAAATCGCCCTGCTCTCAGGGGTGGATCTGCGCATCATGATCCCGAACAAACCTGATCACCCGTTCGTGTATTGGGCCACTTGGGCGTATGCCGGCGATTTACTCAATTATGGGGCCAAAATCCTGCTCTATGAGAACGGCTTCCTGCATGCCAAGACGATTGTGGCAGACGGGGAAGTAGCATCTGTAGGGACGATGAATATCGACTCCCGCAGCTTCCGGTTGAACTTCGAAGTTAATGCTATTGTGTATGACCGTCAGGTCGCCGCACAGCTTGAGGACCTTTTTCTGCAGGACAGCCGGTTAAGCTCTGAGCTTACGCCCGAGCGGTACAAGGAGCGTTCGCTTATGATTAAGCTGAAGGAAGGAATATCGCGGCTGCTGTCGCCTATTCTATAGAAGAAGACGGTGTAAGGATACTAGTATAGCGTTAGATTTTACCTAGTGAAAACCACTTTGGTAAATCGCTTGCTGAGGGTTTGCAGTGACCCGATTACGGTATACGCAGTATGCTTAATTGCACTTTGTACAACTAAAAGATATGATTTTCAACCGATTCTCCGTTTAGTTGTATTTCGTACAATTAAACTACGATTGTGTCCTGGTTCTCACCCATTCGGGCAAATTTAGTTGTATAGACTACAGTTATAAGACTCAAGCCTGCCTTTTCGTTGTTTTTAATTGTACAGTATACAACTATTACCGAATTTCCACTTGGAACTGAACCCATAATTTGCTGCATTGTTTACTGAACTCACTTCTTTTAGTTCTGATGTTGTACTAGGGATATAAGTGATATACCAAGCAGGAAACTTAGGAGGAGAAGCAGATGGGGATGCTTGGTCAATATGTAATGGTTGATGAGGACACCTTGGAGAGCATGGTGGCGATGGATGGAGCAGCGCTGATGGGTACGCTGGAGAAACTTATCGAAGCCGGGAATGAATATTATGATATAGATAAATTATGGGAGGATCTCCATCTATCGCTAACCGGGGTTTCAGCCAGCGAACCGGTAGACGGGAATCCGCTAAGTGAAGCAGTCGTAGGAGTGCATGTGTTTGAGATGGAAGAGGAAGACGGATTTTTTGCCTGTACGGAGCATGATGAGCTGGAAGGAATTATCCGGGCAATGCAACAACTGGATTTCGGCAGGCTGGAGCCGGATTACGGAACGGAAGCACTGAGGCAGGAATTGAAGGGTGAGTTTGAAGCACTTCTGGGCTTTTACGAGAAGGCGCTGGCAGCTGGAATGCATGTAATATTCAGTGTAGCTTGATGAGTACGGCTGTATAGAAAGTGCTGCTGTATAGAAAAGAAGGCTTGCGGACAATGTCTGCAGGCCTTCTTTTTTGTCGTCTAGGCAATTATAGGGTGTTTCATTTGTCCCTGAAGTAGGCGATGAGGGGAAAGGTAACGTTGACATTATTGAAGGCAAAAGATAAGATACAGAATATTAATCGTAATAATTACTAAAAAATTCGCTGTTTAATTCCAGAGTGGAGGTAGAATCTTCGTAAATAGCAGCTGCTAATTCATCAACAGGATTATTCAGGCCGGCAGACCGGCAGAACCGCAGTACAAACCAGCAAGGTTTCCGGATATAATGAGAATGATTATCAATCAGATCAATGATGCGTTGCATAGCTATATATCGATAGATATGAAAGAGGTGAAAGCGGTATGAAGGCAGGGGAAGCAGATTGGTATGACATTGAGAGCCTGCAGCCCAGGCATCATGCACTGGCGGAAGGACTGAACGGTCTGTATCGTCCGCAGTCAGCGAAGAGCAGGCTGCAGATTCCGGAGCAGCTCGGCCAGGGCTACTGGGAGCGGATCACAGTCAGTCCGGCCCTTGAGATTACTGTATGTGAGGTGTGCTTCAGGGAGAACATCGAGATGCGCAGCAGTGAACCGGAGGGCTCCATGAAATGGAGCTACTGCCTGGGTTCACCGATTGAGTGGCAGGTGCGGGCATCGAAACGCGACTATCGCCTTAACCACGGGGAGCTGTCCGTATTCGGGCATCAGCCGGCGGATTGTGTGGGGATGTATCAGGCCGGAATACCGTATTACGGAATTACCGTCAAGGCAGACCCGGATTTATTCGAACCCGTGCGTAAGCTCAGCAGTCAGGCTGGCCGGCAGGAGCCTTTTCAGACACATTCCGCTACTCCGCTGATGAAGCAGATCTTCGAGGAGATGCTCCGCTGCAGCTTCGAGGACAGTCTCAAGCGGATCTATCTCGAAGGGAAGGTGATGGAGCTGACCGCTGTATATATGCATGAAGCACTGGACAAGCCGGCGGTGCGTACAGCTCTGTCCAGAACAGATATTGATTCACTGCTGAGAGCCAAAGAGATTCTGGATCATGATCTGCTGGCTGCCCCAGGTATCCAGGAGCTGTCTAAGCGGGTGTGTCTTAACGAATACAAGCTGAAAAAAGGCTTCAAGCAGCTTTTTGGCATGCCGGTGCATGCTTATATTATTGACTGCAGACTTAAGGCTGCGTATCGTCTGCTCGAAACCTGCTCATCTACCGTAACAGAGGCGGCGGTGATGACGGGGTTCAGTAATCCCAGCTTTTTTGCCGAGAAGTTCCGCCAGAAGTATGGTACTGTTCCTTCCCGTTATTTCGGCAGGGCCTAGCTGTATCATAATAATCCGTTTCTGTATGCGAATCCTCCCGATTCAGGTGTCGGATAAAGCTGTATTATGCGATAGTTACAATTGATAATGATTATCAATTAACCGCAGGGAGAGATTCGAAATGACCAAAGCTACAAGACTTCAAACCAAGGATTACATATTGATTGGGATCTTCAGCATTCTGATTTATGCAGTCAATGCCATCGTTGGCTCCATATTGACGCCTGTAATAGGAGCGGCGGCGATGCCGCTGATTGCTGGTTTTTGCCTCTTTTTCTCAGCCATTGTGTATCTGGTTATGGCGATGAAGGTTGCCAAAAGAGGGGCTCTGCTGGTGCAGAGCATTGTTAACGGACTGGTGTATACGCTGATGGGGGTTCCGCTGATGCTGGTATTCTTCGCACTGGCCGGGCTGTTCGGTGAAGCGGTTCTGTTCCGGGGAGACGGAACCCAGTACAGAAGACTGACCAGACAATCGCTGGCGTACGCGGTCTACGGCTGCTTTTATGGCATGGGCACCTCGGTAACCATTTATGTCTACGGCAGCGGGTATCTCTCGGGGATGTTTGATGCAGATACGCTGGATAGAATGTTGTATTTTGCTTACTCTCCGGCATGGATTGCTGCAAGCCTGTTGTTTGCCTTCGGCATGACGCTGCTCGGCAGCGGCTTCGCCTCCAGGCTGCTGAACAAGCATTTCATTAAAGCGGGTGTTATCCGATGAAAGGTAATTCTGAGGCGCTGGGACTGCTGAAGACTGTAGCCGGCAAAAAAGGGCTTCTGGTTACAGCCAGCATCTTCTCCACACTCTCCAGCTTACTGCAGGTCGTTCCATTTGCAGCGGTGTATCGCATCATTGAGGAGCTGCTGCTTCATGCGCGGGATGCCGGCGGAATCAACAAGGATCTTATTGTTCAGTGCGGAATTATCGCCCTGCTGTCGCTGCTGGGCTCCTTAATTACCCTCTATATCGGAGGGATGTGTTCGCACATCGCCGCATTCAACATTCTGTATGAGCTGCGCGTACGGCTGTCCGACCATGTGGCCAAAGTACCGATGGGCTATCATACCCGGACGGCTACCGGAGAGCTGAAGAAGATTATTGAGACCAGTGTAGAAAAAATAGAGAAGTTTATCGCCCACCAGCTGCCTGATCTCGTATCAGCGGTGATTGTCCCGTTGCTGCTGCTGGGTTACTTGTTCTGGCTGGACTATGTGATGGCGTTGGTGCTGCTGCTGCCGATCGGGGCAGGATTCTGGCTGCAGGCCAGAGTGTTCGGGAGCGAGGGCGGACAGAAGGCGTATCGGGAATTCCAATATGCTGTAGAAGAGATGAATGCAACTGGTGTGGAGTATGTGAGGGGAATGCCTGCTGTTAAGGTGTTCGGCATTGCCGCAGATTCCTTCCTCACCTTCCGGGATGCAGTGACCCGCTACCGTGACATTTCCCTGCGGATAACGAACCTGTGCAAGACTTCATACAGCCTGTTTTTTGTAATTATCGGCTCGTTGTTTGTTTTCGCCATACCAGCAGGTATCCTGCTGGCCAGCGGAGAGGCCGGTAACCAGTCGTTTGCTGTGACCCTGATCCTGTTCCTGCTCATCAGTCCAAGCCTGTCAGCTCCGCTGCTGAAGCTGCTCTTTCTGGGAGGAGGCATGAGAGAAATTGTGGAAGGCAACAAACGGATTGAGGCGGTATTTGCCGAGAAGCCGGTAAGTGAACCGGAGTCGCCGCAGCTGCCATCCGGGTATGATATCGTCTTCGATAACGTGTCCTTCGCTTATGAACCGGAGGACAGTATGAATTACAAGCCGATCCTGTCGGGGATCAGCTTCACGGCCAGCGCCGGCGAAATGACAGCGCTGGTGGGGCCGTCAGGGGGAGGCAAATCGACGATTGCCAGTCTGCTGCTGCGTTTCTGGGATGTGCAGCAGGGCCGGATCATGATCGGCGGCGTGCCTGTTCAGGAGATCGGCACCGGGAAGCTGATGGATACGGTCTCCTTCGTATTCCAGGATGTGCACCTCTTCTACGACACGATCGAGGAGAATATCCGCATGGGGAATACGAGGGCGACGAAAGAAGAGGTTATCGCTGCTGCGAAGACAGCCTGCTGCCACGAATTTATCGTGCGGCTGGACTCAGGCTATGATACCAGAATCGGGGAAGGCGGTACGTATCTGTCGGGCGGGGAAGCCCAGCGGGTGGCCATCGCCCGCGCACTGCTCAAGAATGCCCCGATTCTTGTACTGGATGAAGCAACGGCCTATGCTGATGCCGAGAATGAGCGGAAGATTCAGCAGGGGCTGGCAGAGCTGGTCAAAGGCAAGACGGTGCTGATTATCGCCCACCGCCTGTCAACGATCCAGGGGGCTGAACAGATTCTTGTAGTGAAGCAAGGCCAAATTACCGAACGCGGAACCCATGAGGAGCTGCGGGCGCACAAGGGCCTGTATGAGCAGATGTGGCAGTCGCATATCTCTGCCGCCCAGTGGAGATTGGGGGAGGGGACCGAGAGATGAACCATTATTTCTATAATATCTCAGGCGGAAATACGCGCAGTCTGCTGCCTTCCGCACTAGCTGCCATTCTGGACGGTATCGCCAAGGTTGTACCTGCCGCGCTGCTGGCAGATATCTTCAACACGATCTATCTCTCCTTCGCAGAGCCGGAATCCGGCCTGAACCTTGGCCGGATGTGGACCGTAAGCGTCATCCTGCTGATCTGGCTGGTTGTGGAGTATGCGGCCTATTCTTATCTGTATGACAAAACCTATAAAACAGCCTACGGACTGGCTGCCTCCGGCCGGTTAAGCCTGGCGGAGCATATCCGCCACCTGTCCCTGGGCTTCTTCGGACGGCGGGACCCGGGAGATATTACGAACCTGCTCTTAAGCGATTATGGACAGGTGGAACAGACCATTTCGCACAATGTGCCGCAGCTGATCAGTGCGGTGATGCTTCCGGTGCTTGCGCTGGCCGGCCTGCTCTTCGTGGACTGGCGGATGGCGCTGGCGATGTTCGCGGCCATGCCGTTCGGTGTTCTGCTGCTCTGGCTGACCGATTCCCTGCAGGCCCGTCTAAGCGAGAATCATGTGCGGGCCAAGAATGAGGCGGCCAGCCGCCTGCAGGAATACCTGTCGGGAATACGCGAGATCAAAGCCCATAATATGGGCGGCAAGCGTTTTGAGCGGCTGCGCCTGTCCTTTGATGAATTGAAACGGGCGTCCATCCGGCTGGAAGGTATCATGGGTCCGATGATTATGGGGGCGATGCTGCTTACCCGCTCTGGCCTCACGCTGATGATCGTGACCGGGAGCTATTCGCTGGCCGGGGGAGAGCTGACGCTGCCTGTCTTCCTGCTGTTTCTGCTGGTCGGGACCAAGATCTTCGAGCCGCTTACGGTTGTGCTGATGAATTACGGCGAGATACGTTATTCGGCCTATAGTGCACGGCGGATTATGGACGTCCGGCAGGAGCAGCCTCAGCAGGGAAGCGGAAGCATTCCTTCAGGTGCGCCGATTATATTTGATCATGTGACCTTCGGATATGATGCACAGAAGCCGGTGTTGAAGGATCTTTCTTTTACGATTCAGCCGCATACAATTACGGCACTGGTAGGACCGTCAGGCAGCGGGAAAAGCACGGTTACCCGCCTGATATCCAGGTTCTGGGAGATTCAGGAAGGCACAATATCGATCGGGAGTCAGCCGCTCAGCAGCGCCGACCCGGAGCAGCTGCTGTCCGAAATATCAATGGTGTTCCAGGATGTATATCTGTTCCAGGACACGATCGGCAACAATATCCGGATCGGTAATATGAAGGCTACCCAGACTGAGATCGAAGCTGCGGCCAAGCGGGCCTGCTGCCATGAGTTCATCTCCGCACTGCCCCAGGGTTACGACACACCTGTAGGTGAGGGGGGCTCTACCTTATCTGGAGGCGAGAAGCAGCGTGTATCCATTGCCCGTGCGCTGCTGAAGGATGCATCGATTGTGCTGCTGGATGAAGCGACGGCTTCACTGGACCCGGAGAACGAGACGGCTGTGCAGCAGGCGATCAATGAACTGGTGGCGGACAAAACCGTCATTCTGATTGCCCACCGGTTGAAGACGATACGCAATGCAGACAAGATTATTGTTCTAGATCAAGGGGAACTGGTGGAAGAGGGGACCCATGAAGAGCTTCTGGCACATCACGGATTGTATGAGAAGCTATGGGATACCCAACAGGGAGCTGAAGGATGGAGAGTGAAATAGCTGATGCGTGTAGTGTTTGACCCGCGCACACAATTGCTTGTAGTGCTGGTCACGAGCGTGGCTGTTTTTTGGGCCGATATGGATAAGGTCTGGATGGTTACTCTCTTCATGGCTGCCTATCTGCTGGTTCAAGGCATATATGTGCCGGTGGTGAAATATCTGATTCTTGCTGCACTGCTGCTTGGGCTGCAGGAGCTGTTGAACCGGGGAGGAAGCGGAGCCTTAAGCTCACTGCGCTTCCTGACTTATCTGGGACTGCGATTCATGCCGGTCATGATGGGGGCGGGCTCGCTGGGTAGGGTCCCCTCCGGCAAGCTGATGTCCGCGCTGGCAACACTCCGCCTGCCCAGGGGGCTGCTTATTTCGTTAGCTGTCTGCTTCCGGTTCATGCCGGTGATCAGACTGGAGCATGAAGCGATCCAGGTCTCTGCCAGGTTGAGGGGAGTCTCCTTCACCTCACCTGTGAACTGGCTGCGTCCTTTGCGTACCTACGAATATACAATCATGCCGTTGCTCATGAGGAGTATGAAGATTTCAGATGAGCTGGCAGCCTCGGCAACGGTGAAGGGAATTGACGATCCCGGCCCCAAAACCAGTATTCACCGCATCGCATTCGGGCTGCAGGATTACCTCGTGCTGGCGGCATATGCCTGCTTAATGGCTGCAGTATTCTAGGACGGGGGACAAGAATGGATATACAAACGATAATTGAGTTTGAAAATGTGTCTTTTCAATATAATGATTCCTATGAACAATTAAGCGGTGTGAATCTGAGCGTAGCCGAAGGCGAATGTGTAGTCATCACCGGGCCGTCCGGAAGCGGGAAAACGACATTAACCCGGATGCTGAACGGACTGATTCCCAATTTCTATGAAGGCAAGCTTACGGGCAGCGTCAGACTCAAGGGCAGAGATATCCATGAGATCGAGCCTTGGAGCTTCGGGAGGACATCAGGCAGCGTATTCCAGGATTCCAGAAGCCAATTCTTCACTTCTGTGGTGGCAGACGAGATTGCCTTCAGCGGTGAGAACTATGGCCTGAATCCGTCGCTGATCCTTGAACGGGTATCCGCGCTGGCAGAGGAATTCCGCATCACAGGTCTGCTCTCCCGCGGGCTTCACGGGCTATCCAGCGGAGAGAAACAGAAGACGGCCTTCGCTTCTGCCCGCCTTACCGATCCGGAGCTATTCGTAATGGATGAGCCCTCAGCCAATCTGGATATGGCTGCGACCAGAGAGCTGGGAGGCATGCTGTCAGCCTTGAAGGCCAGGGGCAAAACCATCGTTATTGCTGAGCACCGGCTGTATTATCTCCTTCCGCTGGCGGACCGGATTATCTACATGGCCGGCGGACAGATTACCGCAGAATGGACCCGGGCCGGACTGCTTGCCCTGACGTCCAGAGAATTGGACACGTATGGTCTGCGCTCACCTGTTGTTTCTGAAGGCGCAGATAACTTCACAGCGCAGGCGGAGGGACAGGAGAGGAGGAACCGGCAGCAGAACCTGGAGCATATCGCTGTAGAGCATGCAAATATCGCCCCTGGAAGATTTAAGCGTGCGGTTCTGGAGGACCTGAGCTTTGTACTGAACAGAGGGGAAATCGCAGCGCTCACCGGACCTAACGGTGCAGGCAAAACCACGTTGGCCAGAACACTGTGCGGCCTGCTCAGGGAACGGGAAGGAGTCATCCGGATTAACGGGGAGCCATGCAAGGCTAATAAGCGTCTGCGCAAAATGTGGTTTGTGATGCAGGACAGCGATTACCAGCTATTCTCAGACAGTGTGCGAAACGAGCTGCTGATGACCCATGAGGACGAGCCGGATGCGGCCAGGCGGGCGGAACGGTTATTGAAGGAGCTGGATTTGTGGGAATACCGTGAGCATCACCCGGCTTCGCTGTCCGGCGGGCAGAAGCAGCGCCTGACCTTTGCCGTTGGACTGATGAACCGGCCGGATATGATTATTCTGGACGAGCCCACCTCCGGATTGGATGGAAGAAATATGCGCCGTGTCATCAAGCTGATCCGGGAGATGGCTGAATCCGGAGTGACTGTGCTCGTAATCACCCATGATTATGAGCTGGTCTGCGGCGCCTGTGACCGGCTGCTTCTCCTTGATGACGGGAAGCTGCAAGCGGATCTGGCGGTTACTTCCGCTACGGTACCTGAGGTAATCCGGCTGATGCAAGCGGGGAAATAAACAAAAGCAGCCTGCGGACAATGTCTGCAGGCGCTGCTTTTGTTATGGGGGACGGCGTTGGTGCTAAAAAAGGACGGCAAAGCTGTCTCCACTTAGAGGAATTTATACGTATGTGGTCCCCGCAAAATACCAGAGCAATCATTGAAGCTAAGGCTTCACTTTGTGGGGGGATTCTAGTGCTTCTGTCCGCTCCCGGCATTCAGCTTGGCGATCAGCTTATCGCCTTCAACATCGAGATTCGGCAGCAGGCGGTCCAGCCATTTCGGCAGCCACCAGGCCTTGTCGCCGAAGACGGCCATGACAGCCGGAACAAGCGTCATCCGGATGATGAAGGCATCGATCAGGATGCCGAAGGCAAGTGCGAAGCCGATCTGCTTAATCATCGCATCAGGGGCGAAGATGAAGCCGAAGAAGACGGAAACCATGATTACGCCTGCGGCAAGCACAACGCGACTGGCGAGATCGTAGCCGTGAACGACGCTGTCATTGCCGCGGCGGCCGTGGACGTAAGCTTCACGCATGGAGCTGACCAGGAACACCTGATAATCCATAGCCAGACCGTACAGAATGCCGGTGACCAGAATCGGCATGAAGCTGAGCAGCGGTCCTCCTGTATCGAAGCCGAACAGGGAATGCAGCCATCCCCACTGATAGACAGCGGTGGTCACACCGAAGGTGGCAAGGATACTGAGAACAAAACCGATGGTTGCCTTGATCGGTACGATAATCGACCGGAAGACCAGCAGCAGGATGATCAGCGAGAGAATAACAATGATGCCGATGTAGACAGGGAAGGCGTCAGACAGCTTTGAAGACATATCAATATTGATGGCGGTGAAGCCGGTCACACCAAGATTAATATTATTCCCTGAGGTTAGGCTGGAAGACGGATCGCGCAGTTCCTGCACTAGATCTCTTGTAGCTGCATCTGTCGGACCCGTTTTCGGGATCAGGCTGATGATGGCAATATCGCCGGTGGCATTCACGCCCATCGGAGACACCTGTGTAACGTTATCATGCATTTGCAGCTCTTGAGTCAGCTTGCCCAGCAGCTCCATCGAAATTTTGTCGGACGGGTTCTTCGGCTCCGCTACCAGCAGCAGCGGTCCGTTGAAGCCCTCGCCGAACCCTTTGGAGATCACATCATAGCTCTGGCGGGCCGGAGTATCCAGGTTTGCCGAGGCGCCCGAAGGAATGCCAAGCTCCATCTTGGTTACCGGAATCGCTGCTGTTCCGAGAACGAGTACAACGAGAATAATGATCACCCAGCGGTATTTCACCGTGGCATTTGCCCAGCGGTGCGAGAAGCTGTGCTGCGCTTTTTTAGCGGCAGCGGTATTCTTCGTCCGGGCCTTGGCGGTGACGATCTTCTCACCGACCAGTCCCAGCAGTGCAGGCAGCAGGGTCAGCGCCAGCAGGACGTTGATCAGGACGCTGGCTGCGGCCACAAGTGCCATGGTCGACAGGAAACCGATGCCGATAACGAGCATACCGCACAGGGCGATAATAACGGTCAGACCGGCGAAGAATACGGCGCTGCCGGCGGTACCGAGTGCCCGGCTGGCGGATTCGCCGGCACTTAATTTCTCATCGAGAATCAGGCGGCGCTGGCGGTTAACAATGAACAAGGAGTAGTCGATACCTACAGCCAGACCGATCATCACAGCGAGAACCGGTGTAATGTCATTCATCTGGATCAGACTGCCGAGGGCAAACGCGCCTCCGACACTGATTCCGACGCCGAGGAGCGCAGTGATCAGCGGCAGACCGGCAGCAACGACCGAGCCCAGCGTCATGAACAGTACGACAGCTGCGACGACAACACCGACTGCTTCGGTCGAGCCGATAGCCGGGATGCTCTTCAGGGAATCACTCGGAATCGCAGTGATGCCGGAGCCTGCCTGCTCGACTTCAGTCACGGTATCGATGATGTTATCCGGTACATCCGATGGCAGAGAGGTCTGCTGAACCGTGAACTGGAACTGGAACAGGGCAATATTGCCGTCCGCAGACAGCATAACGCCGGGAACCGGAGCGCCGTCAACCATTAGCGGACCGTAAGGAGCTGACTGTGCGGCGGCAGCGGCGGAAGGATCAGCAGCAGTGGCTTGGCCGGCGGCAGCGGAAGGATCGGCAGCGGCGGCTTGGCCGGCAGCGGCGGAAGGATCGGCAGCAGCGGCTTGGCCAGCGGCAGCGGAAGGATCGGCAGCAGCGGCTTGGCCGGC
>NZ_JUEI01000046.1:0-95523 GCF_000802655.2 Paenibacillus sp. IHB B 3415
GCTGCGCTGGGGTTCCTGGCGGAGCCGCGGGAGCGCTCCGCCTCAAAAGGCCCAGAGCGGTTCCTGCTCTGGGCAGTGACGGGAGCGGGAAAGACGGAGATAACGTTCCCGCTCCTGGAGGCGGCGCTCGCAGCCGGAGGCCGGGCGCTGATCGCAACGCCGCGTCGCGACGTCGTGCTGGAGCTGGCGCCGCGTCTCGCCAAGGCTTTCCCGGCGAACATCCCCGCCGTGCTGTATGGAGGCAGCGAGGACCGCTGGAGAGCGAGCACTATCACGCTGGCAACAACACATCAGTTGATGCGGTTCAATCAAGCTTTTGACCTGGTCATCATCGATGAACTCGATGCTTTTCCGTATCACAATGATCCAATGTTAGCCTACGCTGCCGAGCAGGTTTGTAAGCCCTCTGGATCCTTCATTTTTCTCTCAGCCACACCACCGGCAGAATTACAGCGCCTCGCCCGTTCAGGAAAACTGCCGCATGCGAGAGTACCGGTCCGCTTTCACGGTTATCCCTTGCCGGTCCCAGTGCATTTACATATGCCGCCGCTCCACCGTTGTCTGAAGCAGGGGAGACTCCCCGGAAGCCTGTTTCGTGCTCTACAGAGCTCTCTTGACCGCAAAGCACAGATTTTTCTCTTTGTCTCGCGGATTGCCCACATTGCAGGACTGCTTCAGCTTTTAAGGCATATTTTTCCTTGCGTTCCTATGGAAGGAACCTCCTCCAAAGATTCGGATAGAGCAGAGAAGGTGCTGGAATTCCGTAACTGTGAGATATCGCTTCTGGTGACGACGACAATTCTGGAGCGGGGAGTTACGGTTCCGCGCAGTGATGTGTTTATTCTGGATGCGGACAGCAGTCTGTTTGACGAAGCTGCTTTGGTGCAGATGGCGGGCCGGGCAGGACGCTCCAAAGATGATCCGGACGGCCACGTCGTATTTGCTTCTGCAGAGTGGAGCAAGTCCCAGCGCAGAGCCATTTCACAGATTCGCAGCATGAACACGATTGCCCATAGGCAGGGATACCTGTGAGATAAGACGCTACATTCACTCTTTTAATCATAATTTTCTGCATTTAGCCTTAAGAGGGAGGTTATAGATGAATTCCATAATGTCTTGGATAAAAAAAGCCCGATTATTAATCGCTCCTTCCCTGCCTCAATGTCTGTTCTGTGGTAAAAGAGGCCGTCCTTCATCCGGGCTGCCGGGAATTTGCATAAGCTGCCATACAGGAATCCCGTGGATCCGCTGTCCCCGGTGCCTGACCTGCGGACGCCATGTCGGCTGTCCGGATTGCAGCCGCAGCCGTGAGCCAGTGCCGATCCGCTGCAACCGCAGTGCGGTGGCTTATACAAGTGAGATGCGCGAGCTGCTGGGTCAGTACAAATACAGAGGAAATGAACGCTTGGCCCCCATACTGGGCCTGATGCTGGACAAGGCATATGCCATACTCCAACAAGAGCAGAGTGAGGGAGGGCGAAATGCTTCGCTAGCGGGTACATCTTCTGGCAAACTTTTTTCAGCGTCAAAGAGTAGGTTTCAGACGGGACTATGGCAAGCCGATTTGCTGGTCCCTGTGCCTGTAAGCTCAGCCCGTCTGGCTGAAAGAGGGTTTAATCAGGCGGAGCAACTGGCAGATGTATTATCTCTACGGAGGGGGATTCCGCAGCTTCCGCTGCTGATTCGTACCCGGCATACCGGTAAACAAAGCTTCAAAAGCAGAAGTGAACGGCTGGCCGATATGAAGCATGTTTTTACCGGAAATACAGAGCAGAAGCTTCTGCAAAGGCTGGACGGACAACTGGAGTCAATCGCAGTCCGGCTGCAGAATCGCCCTCTCCAGATTATAATTATCGATGATATTTACACCACAGGGAGCACGATGAGGGCCTGCGCTGAAGCACTTCACCGGCTCATTGGTGATTTGGGCTATGCGGCGGAGATATACAGTCTGACATGGGCACGTTCTTAGCGGTTGAAGTAGTTCGAAAATTTAATTAAACGCTTCTCATAACCGATACTAATCATAGACGGAACTTCAGCTATCATGTAATCTTATTAGCATAAGATATTTATAAGCTGTGCAGAATGTAAGGAAGGGAGCCGCGGTAGAAATGAATGTAGATAATTGTCCAAGATGCGGCCGGCTATATGTTAAGAATTTAATGAACCTGTGCCAGCCTTGTATCAAAGATTTAGAGCATGAATATGAAATCTGTGTAGATTACCTGCGCAAAAATAGAGGCACTAATATTCAGGAACTGTCCGATGCCACGGAGATCTCCATTAAGGAAATCACCCGTTTTATTCGTGAGGGCCGGATTTCCATAGCGAACGCACCTAACATGATGTACCCTTGCGAAGTCTGCGGAACCTTGATCCGGGACGGGCATATGTGTGATAGCTGCCGCAGCCGTTTGACCAAGGATCTGGCAAATGCAGCCAAGGAAACTGTAGACAAAAGCAGTACCAAAAAGGCTTCAGATGCCGCTTACCGCGCCGTGGACAAGTTCCGCAACTAATAAAATCTGCAAAAAAACGTTTGCAGCTATAAAGAATGTTTCAACAAAGGCCGATAAACTTAGTAAAGATTATCGGCTTTTTTATATCAGAAGGAAGGTGGAAGTTATGAAAATTAACGAGACCGGACGAATTAACGCGATGAACCCGTATCAACGGAGTGCGGAATCGCAAAGGCAGGAACAAATGAAGAAGAGCACACGCAAGGATGAGGTATCGATTTCGGATGAAGCCATTAAGCTGCTCCAGGCACAGAAAAGCGGCAAGATTGACGCTGAACGTGCGAACAAGATCGAAAGCCTGAAACAGCAAGTATCCGCAGGTACCTACCAGGTTGACGCAGCTAAGCTCGCAGAGACACTCGCCCCCTACTTTAAGCAATCCTCCGAGAATTAGGTGAACACACCCATGGCACTTACGACATTATTAGAATTGCTAGAGCGGCTGGACGAAGCGCATGTGCAAATGCTGGATTTGGCCGCTGTCAAGAAACAGACCATTATGGACAACAAGGTGGAGGGTCTCATCGACATCCTGAACCGTGAGTCCAAGCTTATGAAGGTGATCGGACAGCTGGAAGAGAAGCGTGCAGAAGCGGCATTCGTTTTTCTGCAGGGGGTTGGAATCCGTTCCAATCTGAATCTGAATCTTACCGAGCTGTCCCGCCTTGTATTTGATCCTGAGGACAAATCGCGCCTGCTGCATATCCAGCAGAAGCTTTCCGGCACATTGCAGCAATTGAAACTAGCCAATGAGCTGAATCAGAAGCTGATTGAGCAGTCGCTTACCTTTATAGATTATTCCCTGGATTTGCTTGTCGGAAGACCAAATCAGGAAATGACATACCATCATCCGTCCGACAAGGGCAGCAGTGTGACTCGGCCGGGCCTTTTTGATGCCCGCGGATAACCCGTTTATCCTCATGGCCTCTTTCGCCGCAGCAATCACAAGGGAGGAACAAGTAGCATGACATCCACATTTCACTCGATTGAAACAGCAAGACGAAGCCTGTTTACCCAGACTGCTGCGCTCAATACAACCGGCCATAACATTGCCAACGCCAATACGGAGGGGTATACCCGCCAGCGTGTGAACATGAAGGCGGCTATACCTATCGAGGCCTATGGTCTCAATAACTCAACACTGCCGGGTCAAATGGGAACCGGTGTGGAGTTCACTTCCATCGAGCGGATCCGTGAGATGTTTCTGGACGATCAGTACCGTGGAGAGAATTCCGCCAGCGGCAACTGGAGCATCCAATCGGATACACTAGATAAGCTGGAAGCCATCGTTAATGAGCCTTCGGATACCGGTATTCGTACCGTGCTTGATAATTTCTGGAAATCCTGGTCAGATCTCAGCAAGAATCCGGAAGATCCAACAGCCCGCAAAATTGTAGTACAGACTGCACAGTCACTCACTGATGCCATGAACTATATGAGTACACAGTTAAGCAATCTGGATCGGGATCTGAGTACCAATATTGATGTCAAAGGGAAAGAAATACAGAGCTATTTGAGCTCTATTGCTGACTTGAATCAATCCATTTCTAAAATAGAGGGCATGGGAGACCAGGCCAATGATCTGCGGGATCAGCGTGATTTGATGACGGACAAGCTATCCAAGATTGCCAATATTACAATCCTGGAGACTGATGCCGGGTATAACATATCACTTGGCACTCAGCAACTGGTTCAAGGCGCAACGGTTACTGCGGCTGTAGACAGTGCCTTTTTGAACACTGCTTACGCTTCTGGTGACCTGAAGGCTGGCGAAGCTTATGGAATGATTTTTTCCAGTAGAACCTATGTGGCAGATTACAGGAAGCAACTCGATGCTATGGCCAACACGATCGCAAACGGCGAAGTGCAGGTAACCATTCCAACAGGCTCAACTTTACCAGCAGGAACCACAGTGCTTAAAGATTCAGAAATCATTAATGCGGACGGAACTAAAACCTCTCTTCCAGCAGGGAGCGCAGTGCCTATTCCATTGACAGGTGATTTGAAAACTACAGTCAAAGGTCTGAATGGACTGCATCAACTGGGGTATGCATTGAATGGAAGCTCAGGCCGGCCATTCTTTACAGCTTCTGTGGCCGGTGAGGCGATCACGGCAGCCAATCTTAAGCTTAATCCCGAAATCGCTGCTGATCCTACGCTGTTTGCTACTTCTCTTCGCACTACTACGGACAGTGCCGGAAATGTATCCGTCGTTAAAGGGAATAACACATTAGCGCTTTTGTTCAGCAATATGAAGGATAACAATACTTTCACTACAGCAGATGGCCTCAAATCAGGTACTGTAGGATCCTACCTTAGCTCAATGGTTGGGCAATTAGGAATTCAATCCCAAGAAGCCACACGTCAAGCGAGCAACGCTGATTATCTGGTGGACCAAGTGAACTCCCGACGGCAGTCTGTAAGCGGAGTTTCTCTGGATGAGGAAATGTCGAACATGCTCGTATTCCAGCATGCCTATAGCGCTGCTGCACGTTTCATGACAACCTATGATGAGTTGCTAGACAAATTGATTAATTCTACCGGCACAGTCGGCAGATAAAGGAGGAACATACCATGCTCAGAGTCACCTCCAATATGATGAGTTCACAGCTGCTGCTTAACTTGAACCGTAATGCGCGTACTATGAATGATACACAGCTACAACTGGCGAGTGGCCGCAAAATCAACAAGCCCTCCGATGATCCGGTGGGTATCACGTATTCCTTACGTTACCGTGCGGAGCTGTCTTCGAATGAACAGTATACGAAGAATGTAGACAGTGCCTTGTCATGGCTTGATTACAATGACACTGTACTAGGACAGGCGGGGGATGTTGTCCAACGTTTGCGAGAGCTTACAGTGAAGGCTGCGACAGGAAGCAACCCCCAATCAGCACTTGACAGCATCAACGAAGAGGTATTGCAGCTTAAAGAACAACTGGTGGACATTGCGAACAGCAAATTAAACGGAAAATACGTATTCAATGGCGAGAAATATGATGTCAAGCCATATGAATTTGCTAAGAGTGCCGATGGAACTTACGATACCACTAAGGAAGTCACGACAGATTCCGGGCAAATTCAGTATATTGTAGGGGAAGGTGTACAAATGCCTATCAATATGACAGGTAATGATGTATTTGGTCATACGGGGGAAGCAGACAATCTGTTTTCTATTATCAATAATATTTCTGAAGGCTTGAAATCTGGCAACATTACAGCTGTTTCCGGACAACTTGATAAAATTGATACTCGCGTAGAGACTATTTTATCAGCCCGCTCCGAAATAGGCGCTAAGACTAACCGTGTAGAATTAATGCAGGATCGTCTGAGTGATTTGAACATAAATTTGACAGACCTTCAGGCTAAGACCGAGGATGCAGATTACGAAGAGCTCATTATGAAATCCAAAATTCAAGAGAATATTTATAATGCTTCACTTTCTGTGGGGGCTAAGATTATCTCTACAACTTTAGTAGATTTCATTAGATAACGGAGGTGATGCCCGTTGCTGCAGCCTATCCTGCAAATTCGACAGACACCTGCTCTGATTGGTATTGATGCTGATCTCGGCACGTTCTCCATCACTCAACCAAAGGCTGAAGTTAACATCACAACTACACCTGGAGAGCTAAGCATTCAGTCGTCACGTCCGGAGCTTACAATTGACCAGAGCCGGGCACGCGCTGCTTATAATGGCGGAAGTGTGCTGGATATGAATAAGAGAATTTATTCAGGTATTCAGCAGCTATACCTTCAAGGTCTGGCCCGGAAAGTTGAGCAAGGGAATCGGATGGCTGAGTTTTTTAAGGCTGGGAATACCATTGCCGAAATCTACGGTACAGATACCGAGCCCAACTCATTCCCCGAGCCTCTCGGACCAGCGTCCTATGACAATGTTGACATTTATTTTGATACTAGGGCTCCTGAAATAAACTTCCGGGCGGCACAAGTTGATATTCAAGTGGAGAGACACCGTCCGGAGACCGAGTACACACGGGGCAAGCTAAATATTTATATGCAACAGTATGCTTCGGTTCAGTATATTCCGCCAGAAGTGAATGTTCAGATGTAGCTTCAGAGCTATAGATGTGCCAGAGAGCGCTTCTATAGCTTTTCTGCTGTTTATGTATCATATTAAATACAGCTGAAATGACCGCAAAAGTAAATAACCTGGTTTTGCACAGCAAAACTGTTTGAGGAGTGAATAATTTGATTATTGAGACACTGTCTTGGGGAAAACTTGAAGTACATGAGGAACAATTGTATCATTTCTCCAAAGGAATCCCCGGTTTTGAAGAGGATACTGATTTCGTATTGGTTGCTATGGAGGATTCAGCCTTCTGGGTACTGCAGTCCATCGAGAATAAGAACCTCTCATTTCTATTAGGAGATCCGTTTGCTTTCTATCCGGACTATGAGTTTGAACTTCCGAGTGCTGAAGCTGAGGAATTGGGGATTGCTTCGCAGGTGATTGTAAGATGCATAATTACCCTCAAAGAAAAGGTAGAAGAGTCCACGATTAACCTACTGGCACCTATTGTTCTGAACCCGGAGGAACTGAAAGGTAAACAAGTGGTACTGCATAAGGCTCCCTATCATACGAAGCATAGTTTATTTCAGGAACAGCCGGTAATCGACGGAAAGGATGGTGGATGAAATGCTCGTACTGTCCCGTAAAAAAGGTGAGTCCATTATCATTCAGGATCAGATTGAACTGACGGTCTTGTCAGTAGAAGGTGATATTGTAAAAATTGGCATATCTGCGCCGAAACATGTCGATATTTTTCGCAAAGAAGTATATCTGTCTATCCAGGAAACTAACCGTGAATCATCTGCACCTGTGCAATCTGATCTCAATGCGTTGATTGACCGTTTGCGCGGGCCGCAGAATTAAAACTCATTGCTTAGATGAAATGGATATTATTCGAACAGTATTACAAAAGCCATGCAGTGGTCAGTCGCTGCATGGCTTTGTGTTAGGGATATTCAAATTAATTATTGAAACTTTTTCTTGAAAGATGAACTGATAGTACAGGATTTATAAGAAAAGACTGAGGAGGTTGAATTCCAATGTTCGGCGGGACCAATCTAGCTGTTGTATATGGTTTACTATTGTCTACTTAGTTGAATTATTTTAGTCTGGAAAGAAAATCTCACTGGGACAGCGTTTGATGTAACAAGAAGCAGTGTTTCCGTATCCGAACAACAAACAGTACGGAGTGCCTGGACTTCTCGTCTGCTTGGGCCAATAGAGCAAGACTAATAAATTGTTATAACTTACAGGAAAAGTTAGGAACATTCTAAATTGTATTACTATCAGTACTACATATACCAATGAGTGAAGTTCAGCATGAGACATAGTACGATGTTGCTCTTCAAATGATAAATCACTTTTCTTTATATCTTAAAAAAAGTCTTACAAGCTATAAACAACCCGACTCTCTCTGACGATATATAATTTAGACGCTGATCCGGCAGGGCGGCCGACCTTAACGGTTCAGCGTTTACCACATGGATGTGGAACTAACTTAATTTCAGGGAGGAAATATCAAATGATTATTAACCACAATATCCCGGCGCTGAACACTCACCGCCAACTGTCGATCAACACAGCTAACACTAGCAAAAATATTGAGAAACTGTCTTCCGGTCTTCGCATCAACCGTGCTGGTGATGACGCAGCTGGTCTGGCAATCTCCGAAAAAATGCGCGGCCAAATCCGCGGTTTGGATCAAGCTTCCCGTAACGCACAAGATGGTATCTCTTTGATTCAAACAGCTGAAGGCGCGCTGAACGAAACTCATTCCATTCTGCAACGTCAACGCGAAATCGCTAACCAATCCGCGAATGGAACGAATACTGATTCCGACCGTCAAGCACTGCAAGACGAAATGAACCAATTGACTTCTGAAATTAACCGTATCGGTAACACAACTGAGTTCAATACTCAGAAGCTGCTGAACGGTGGTATTGGTTCCAGCGATGCTGCTAAGTTAACTCAGGCTACAAGTGCGAAAGCCGTATCAAGTGTAGCAGTTTCAACTGGAGCTGTAACACTCACCGCCGGAGCAACTATTACTGTGGATAACCAAACGTTTGATCTTTCAGCTATAAAGGTTGGTTCTGTAGGTGCATCTGCTGCAAACAATGCGGCTGCATTGAAGACAGCGCTAGAAGCAGTTACCTCAGGCGGAGTTAAATTGTCTGATCTGGTAGACATTAAAGTGGGCACAGGTAGCGTACTTGAGTTCACTGCTAAATCTACAGGTACTTCAAGTGAGTTGAAATTCGCTGGAACTGCTATAGGTGGACTGGGCTTGGCAGCTGGTACAGAAACTGGGGCTCCTTCCACTATAGAACGTGCAGGTCTTGTGGCTAGTGCTTCGCTTACTGCTGCTGGCGTTACCCTTGCCACAGGGGCAACGTTGAAGTTCACAGTTGGCTCTGAGAGTGAAGTTACAGTCAATCTTAACTCTGGCACCACTTCTAAAACCTATGACACTACAAACGGTGATCCTAACGTAGCTAAAGCCGCTATGGATAGCCTGGTTAAAGATCTAAATGCAGCTCTGCAATCAGCTGGAATGGACAGCAAAATCACAGCTTCTTTATCGAAGGATAACGAGATTCAATTCATCTCTGAATCCGGAAAAGATATTAAATTGGGCGCTGGCCCTGCAGCCGGCCTCGGAATTGCTAGTACTGCAACAATTGGTAATGTTCAACAAGTGGTAGGTGCTGGAGCGCAAGGTGTAGGTTTCACTACGAAGTTCCAGATTGGTGCTAACACAGGTCAATCCATGTCCTTGCAAATCAATGATGTTCGTGCATCTGCGCTTGGTATTACTGGTAATGCAGGTCAAGCTGGCTTTACAAAAGAAAATGCTGTTACCAACGGTTCAAACGATATTAAAGCCGAGGCTGCTTTGAATATTGCTACCCGTGAAGATGCTTCGAAAGCAATCGCTGTTCTGGATAAAGCTACTTCCCTCGTATCTAGCGAACGCGCTAAACTGGGTGCTGTGCAGAACCGTCTGGAACACACTATCAACAACCTAGGAACAGCTTCTGAGAACTTGACAGCTGCTGAATCCCGTATCCGTGATGTTGACATGGCCAAAGAAATGATGTCCCAAACCAAGAACAATATCCTTGCTCAAGCTGCCCAAGCAATGCTGGCTCAAGCCAACCAACAGCCGCAAGGCGTACTGCAATTGCTGAGATAATTACAGCGGTCGCTTAAAGTAGTGTTGAAGTACTGTTCATAACTTAAAGAAAGCCCCACTATGTGGGGCTTTCTTGTTATAATCATTCTATGATTTCTCCGCAAGGAAACATGAAAAATACTAGCAAGGGAGCAGGAGAAATGGATTTGTTAAGCCGCAATATAGAAATCCTGTCCAGTAATCCTAATCACAGGATTGGAATGCCGGAAGAAAGCGAAGTAGCACAGGCGGTATTCAGTAAAGATGATGCCGGAAATGAGATCTTTATTACTCAGGATCAGCAATATATTATGAAAAGCGACTTTGATCATTCCAATCAGCCTAATTCGCTCAAACGGGAATTGATTTTTGTTATCGGGATATTCTCTGTTGATGAAATTAAACAGGTTATTCAAAAACGGGGTGACGGTTCTTTACTTGTAATCCTTGAACCCAATTCTGCACTTTTTAATTATGCTTTAAATCACAAAGATCTTTCATTTATTCAAGCATCAGGAGCAGTAATCTTTGCTGATAAAATATCTGATTTGCCAATCTTCTTAGATAATTTACTTCTGACTGATGCGATTTTCTACATGAAAACAATTAAATTTTACTTCACTTACTTTTATCGGGAATACGATATTAAAACAAGTCTGGAAATTGTCAGAAATATCAAAGACGTTGTCCAGTATAAAACTTTTATGTACGGAAATTCAGTAGAGGACAGCTTGATCGGGTTCAGACATCATATGAAAAATCTAAAATATCTGACCCGCTCTAAGGATGTGTCTTTACTCAAAAATAGAATGCTTGATGTTCCGGCTATTGTAGTATCTGCTGGCCCATCTTTGAATAAGAATATTAAACAATTACAGAGCTTGAAAGATAAGGCGGTCATTATTGCAGTAGATACAATAGCCCAGCGGCTGTGTGACGAGGGTATTATCCCTGACTTTATATGCTCAATCGAGCGGGGAATAGAAACGTACACATTCTTCTACGAGGGCAAGTCATACCCTGTTGACTCAACACTTGTTGGCCCGCTTGTGCTCTATCCCAAAGTATTTGAAGAGTATCCTGGTGAGCTAGTTATCCCTATGCGTGAGAAAGTAGGGGAATTCATTTGGCTTAAGGAAATTCTAGGGCTGGAAGCGGACTATTCTATTAGTATAGGCTTATCCTGTGCTCATGTAGCGTTCGGAGTTGCAGAGCATATTGGGGCCTCGCCAATCATATTGGTAGGACAAGATTTGGCTTACGGTAGTTCTAAGGAAGAAACACATGCCGGGGGCACCATTTATGATGATAAAGAGATTATGAACAGCATAACTTCTAAAGAAAAAATGTTAGAAACCGAAGGATACTATGGAGGTACAGTTCCTACGACTGAAATTTGGAATACGTTTCGGACCTGGTTTGAGAGGGAAATTGAAGATAAGAATTTAAATGTCATAAACTCGACCGAAGGAGGCGCGAAAATTGCATATACCAATCAGTTGAGTCTGGAGGAAGTAGGAAATAAATATTGTACTGCCAATGTCACTCCAGTTACTGAAATATTAAAAGGAATAGGCGTATATCCATTAGAGGAAAAACAGATGAAACATGCGTTAAGAGAGCAATACAAATTTTTTCTGGATATAAAAATGAAATTTGAATACCAACAGAAGCAGGTCAAACGCCAGAAACTTAGTGAGCATTCTAAGGAGAAGGAAATAAAGGAAGCACTGAGAAAAATAGACCGTACTGAAGATTGTTTTAGAATAGTTCTAAATAACTGGCTTCTTCGGCACTGCCTGCAGCCGGCAATGATAAACTCGATTTGGAATTTGTATGATATCGAACGTGTAATTACTCCTGCTAGTGTAATGCAAGCTCGAGAAATCAATCTTGGATTTTTAGATATCGGCGTGTATACTTTGACTGAAATTGTTTCTGTTTTAGAAGCTGCGGCAGAATCTTTATAGCACAATAATTCATTAATATACAAGTGATTGCTAAAAGCATAAGGATGTGCATACATGAAGATGGAAACCTATACCGGAAAAAACATTCTTATAACAGGCGGAACCGGTACAATTGGACGGCAGCTAGTTCAACGGTTATTACAAGAAAGTCCTCAAGTTATTCGTATTTTTAGCCGTGATGAACACAAACAATTCGAAATGGCAATGGATTTTCAAGAGCACTCCAAAAATTTACGGTTCTTGATTGGTGATATAAGAGACCAGCAACGTTTAGGAAGAGCGATGGAGAATATTGATTACGTATTCCATTGTGCGGCCATGAAGCATGTTCCTGCGTGTGAGTACAATCCTTTTGAAGCTGTTCAAACTAATGTAATAGGGACTCAGAATGTTATACAAACTGCCATTGAAAGAAATGTGAAAAAAGTATTATTCACCAGTACCGATAAAGCTATTTCCCCTACGAATACTTACGGTGCTACGAAATTAACTGCAGAACGTCTGATTTCAGCTACTGAGCATCATAAAGGGGCTATATCTACAATCTTTTCTGCTGTTAGATTTGGGAATGTAATGAGTTCCAGGGGTTCGGTGATTCCTTTGTTCAAGAAACAAGTATTGGAGAATCGCAGAATCACTTTGACTGATTCTAATATGCTAAGGTACATGATGACGCCGTCTCAAGCTATTGATCTTATTCTTAAAGCAAATAATATGGCTTTAGGAGGAGAAGTGTTTGTACTGAAAATGCCGCTCATCAAAGTTGGGGACTTAGCAGAAGTCGTTATTGAGCAAATTAAGGAGAACTATGGAATTACCGAAGATATTCATATGGATATAATTGGACTTCGTTCAGGAGAGAAACGTTTTGAAGAATTAATGACTGATGATGAAGCGGCAATTGCATATGAGACTGATAATATGTATATTATTCCACAGCAAGGCAAGAATGATTCAGCCTATGAAGGGATTTACAAGAAAACAATTGAAAAACCTTTCCCAGATATTAATAAAACAATTAAAAAAAATGAACTTGCTGACTGGTTTATCAAGGAGAAGTTACTCTAGAAAACTACAATTCAAAGGAAGTTGCTTATGAAGTTTTTTATCCGCGCCGATGCATCAGCGAAACTAGGTGTAGGTCATGTGATGAGATGTCTTGCATTGAGTGAAGAACTTATCAAACGTGAGCAACAAGTTATTTTTATTTGCAGAGAGAGCAACGCTTTAATTTCCAAACTTATCGTTGAAAAAGGGTGTGCTATACTCCAGAATGAGACCGAATATCTACTAGGAAGCCAAAAGGAAGCCGAGTATATTATTGAACTTATTCATAGTAACTATATTATTCAAAATGAAGACTGGATAATTATAGATCACTATTCTTTGGATTTTGAGTTTGAAGGTTATCTACGAAAAGTATTTACCAATATAATGGTGATTGATGATCTTGCTGATAGGCAACATGATTGCGATGTTCTGTTAGACACTGGTCTAAGTAAATCTAAAAGGGATAATTATGATCGTTTAATACCCCAAACATCAATAAAATTATTAGGTCCAGAGTATGCCTTACTCAGGCATGAATACACTAAAGAACGTAAATCCCTGAAGCTGCGGGATGCAAAAAGAGTGGAAAATATATTTGTTTGTTTCGGTGGGACAGATCCGACTAATGAAACGTCTAAGGCTATTAAAGCATTACTACCAATTTTAAATGAGTCTATGAAAGTTAGAGTTGTTATGGGGATAACAAATCCCCGCATAGAAGAGTTAATACAACAATACGAGGATGAAAAGATTGAATTTTTGATTCAACCATTCTCAATCGCCACTCTAATGTCTTCTTCAGATTTAGCTATATGTGCTGGCGGAGGGATGACTTGGGAACGTTATTGTTTAGGCCTGCCCGGAATAATCATAGCGATAGCAGCAAACCAAGTAGAGGGAGCTCAACACAGTCATTTACTGGGAGTGGACGAGTATTTAGGGTTAAGCCATCTGGTAAAAGAAAAAGATTTAAGGCAGACTATAGAACGCTTAATCTATTCAAATGAAAAGCTTAAAAACGCTAGAGAAAGAGCTATGGATGTAGTTGATGGTAATGGGATTGTTAGAGTGGCGGATATTTTAATGAAGAAGAATGAAGCATTGGAATTGCGCAATTTCGGGGATAATGAAATTTTGTTTCTTTTGGAGTGTCGTAATGAAATTAAGGCGAGACTCAACTCAATTAACTCAGCTGAGGTGTCTCTTAATGATCATATCAAGTGGGTGGAACAAAGCAAGTCGATGCCTGATCGTAAGTTAATGGTTGCTTGGATTGGAGAAGAAAAGATTGCTGTTGTAAGGCTAGATAGAGTTGGCGATTATGCAGAAGTTAGTATCAATGTTGCTAAAGAGCATAGGGGCAAAGGGTATGTCCGAAGAATTTTGAAAGAACTTGAGATCAAGGCAATAACCTGGAACAGAAGCATCCATATTCTACAAGCTGTAATTAAAAAAGAAAATAATATCTCTATAAAAAGCTTCATTAAAGCTGGATATAGGGAATGGAATATTGATAATGAATTGATTATTATGCGAAAAAAAATAACTGACTAAGTGAGGTTAAAAGATGGAATCATCCAGTATTGAAGTAAAAATAGCGGGAAGAGAAATTGGACTAAATCATAAACCTTTCATTATAGCAGAGATGTCCGGGAATCATAACCAATCTTTAGACAGAGCTCTTGCGATAGTAGAAGCTGCTGCAAAGACTGGGGTGGATGCAATTAAGTTACAGACTTATACTGCTGATACAATGACCCTGAATGTTAATTCCGAAGAGTTCATGATTAGTGAAGATTCAAGTTTATGGAAAGGAAATTCATTGTACGACTTATATAAGCAGGCATATACTCCGTGGGAATGGCATTCTGAAATATTTAAGAAGTGCAAAGAATTAGGGCTTATTGTATTCAGTTCACCATTTGATGAAACAGCAGTTGATTTTTTGGAAACTTTAGATGTACCTGCTTACAAAATTGCATCTTTTGAGAATACGGATATTCCACTAATTAAAAAAGTAGCTATCACCGGTAAACCTATAATTATGTCTACGGGTATGGCCTCCACTGCTGAACTTGACGAGGCTGTACGTACTGTTAGAGAGTATGGTTGCAATCAATTGATACTTTTGAAATGTACAAGTACTTACCCAGCAGAGCCTACCTTCTCGAATCTTGCCACAATTCCACATATGAAGCAGCTTTTTAACTGTGAAGTGGGGCTGTCAGATCATACTTTGGGTATAGGTGTTTCCATAGCTAGTGTGGCTATTGGGGCAACTGTTATTGAGAAGCATTTTACATTATCCAGGGCTGACGGGGGCGTGGACTCAGTGTTCTCGATGGAACCGCATGAAATGAAGAGCTTGGTTGAAGAGACAACAAAAGCATGGCAAGCAATGGGTGTAGTTTCTTATGGTGCTACCGAAGCCGAGAAGGATTCTAGAAAATTAAGAAGATCTATTTATGCAGCAAAAGCTATAAAGCCTGGTGAAGAGATTAATCTTGATAATGTCAAGATTATAAGACCAGGTTATGGTCTTGCTCCTAAATATCTTGATATGGTGATTGGTAGAACTGCCGTAGTGGATATTCCACTGGGAACACCGATTACATGGAATAATATTTAGTATTCAATAATTGAGGTGTATGATGAACTATACTGTTATTATTCAAGCCCGCATGGGATCGACCAGACTTCCTGGTAAAGTGTTAATGCCTCTTGGTGATACGAACATTCTTGATTATGTTGTCTCAAGGTGTCGAAGAATTCAAAAAGTAGATCAGGTGATAGTAGCCACTTCAATTCTCAATCAAGATAATGAAATTGAAAAATGGTGTGCACTAAATAATGTGAGCTGTTTTCGGGGTTCAGAAGAAGATGTATTAGCGAGATATTATGAATGTGCAAAAAAATACCAAGCAGACTATATACTGCGTGTGACTTCTGATTGTCCATTTGTAGATTATGACTTAGCGGATATGATGATTGAAGCGATGATAGCTAATCCTTCTGAGATTTTGTTATATGAGGAGGGATTACCACGGGGATTAGCTGTTGAAATCATATCATTTGCGGCTCTGGAAAAAGTTTATACGATAGGTAAAGAGAGCCGACATCGTGAACATGTAACATATTATGCTTATGAAAATATTAAATCCTTCACACATGTTTCATTCAAACTTTCGCAACATTTGAAACAACCCCAATTAAGAATAACTTTAGATACTCCAGAAGATTATTTGGTGTGTCAGGCTATAGCAAAGGAATTTGTTAACAATAAAATTGTAAGTTCTTCAGAGGTGGTTGAATTTCTATTAAGATCGCCTGAGATAACTAGAATTAATGCTCATATCGAACAAAAATCTGTAATCTAATACGCAACTGTGGGGGTTAATGATTTGGAGTACGATGAGGATAGAGAATTAATAGAGATGGACCGTTTATTTGACCGTTTATTCCCGATTTGTCGAAGCATCACGGGAGCTGGATTGCGTGAAACTTTGAATATATTATCCGAATATGTCCCACTTGAACAGTTTGGTGTGAAATCGGGTACCCGCGTTTTTGATTGGGTGATACCTCAAGAGTGGGTAATACGGGAGGCTGTTCTAAAAAATCCCTTCGGAGACACTGTAGTCAATTTTAGAGACCATAATTTGCATGTCCTGAATTATAGCGAACCGATAGATAAGGTGATGAGCCTTGAGGAGTTGCAACCCCATCTCTATTCTATTCCTGAAAAAGCAGATGCGATTCCGTATGTTACATCGTATTACAAAAAAAGATGGGGTTTCTCTATTCCTCATAATCAGCGAGAACAACTTTCAGAAGGCAATTACCATGCCTACATCGATAGTGAATTTATAGATGGTGAATTAAATTATGCTCATGCTACTCTTAAGGGAAAAAGTATGAAGGAGATCCTAATTAGCAGTTATGTTTGCCATCCATCCCTAGCCAATAATGAACTGAGTGGACCAATTACAGCAGCTTTTCTCTATCAGAGATTGAACTCTAAACCAAGAAGATTTTCTTATCGCTTTGTTTTTATACCGGAGACAATTGGAAGTATTAGCTACCTAAACAAATTTGGTGATGCTCTTCTTGAAAATCTACATGCAGGACTAGTATTAACTTGTCTCGGTGGCGAGAACGCTTTAAGTTATAAAGAATCAAGAAGAGAAGACAGCCCAACAGACCTGATGTGGAAACATCTCGTTCAATATAATGAGCTTGAAGGCTCCACCAGGGAGTTTACACCGGTCAATGGTTCGGATGAGAGGCAATATTGCTCCCCGGGATTTAATCTTCCTGTCGGTCAAATGTCCAGAACCGTTTATGCTGATTATGATGGTTATCACAATTCTCTTGATACCAAAGAGTTCATGACGATCGAAGCTTTACAACAAAGTGTAAATGAATTGGAGATCTTAATTGAAGCTATGGAATGGGACGGTTATTATTTAAACAATACTCCATTTGGAGAGGTGAAACTTGATAAACATGGACTTTATCCTGATTTCAATGCCCATGGAAAGACTGAACTCTTTTCTTCAAATGATTTAAATGATCACCGGATGCAGTTGTCTCGCATTTTAATGATTCTAAATTATTCTGATGGTAAACACACGCTTATGGAGATTGCGATCAAATGCGAGTGTAGCATTTATAGGCTTATTCCAATTGTGAAAGTTCTCTTAAATAAAGACATTATTTCTGGTCCGTTTGACGAAGAACAGAATCTATTCCATAGAAAAGAGGATTTAATTAAATGAAAGTGCTTCTAATGACTGGCTCACACCCTCGGCATAGACATATTGCAAAGTGCCTAAAGGATGCAGGATTACTGTCTGCCTTAGTTATTGAACAGCGTGAGGAATTTATTCCACCACCACCATCAGGACTTTTGGAAGAAGACAGGCTTCTATTTATTCGACATTTTGTAGAACGGGAACAAGCTGAACATCGGGCATTTAATACTGAACAGATTAAGTGGGATATACCAGTTTTTAATACTACGCCCTCAGAGTTGAATAGTACGGAAGTGGGACGCTGGGTTGTATCACAAAAACCCGATGTGGTAATAACTTACGGCGTACACAAAATTAATCAAGAACTTTTAGATAAATTCCCAGCACATTCTTGGAATATTCATGGTGGATTATCGCCCTGGTATCGCGGGAATATTACGTTATTTTGGCCATTTTATTTCCTCAAACCTAACTGGTCAGGAATGACCATCCATCGCTTAACCTCTAAATTGGATGGAGGCGGAATTATTCATCATTCTGTTCCTGAACTGAATTTTGGAGAAGGTATTCATGATGTAGCTTCAAATGCTGTAAAACAAGTATCTGAAGATATTGTTGCAATTTTGAAAAAACTCTCATATGGAGAAACAATAATTGAGGTTCCGCAAAAGAGTAGCGGTAAGTTGTTCACATCAAACGACTGGGAAGCACATCACCTGCGTATCATTTATAAGTTATTTAACAATGATATTGTAGATCATTACTTAAGAGGAGAATTAGGGAAAACTGAACCTCCGCTGGTTCGGGCATTTTAACAATAGGTATTTTCATGGGAGGTTGAGAAATTGAATATTCTACTTACCGGTGGTGCCGGATTCATCGGGCGTTGGGTTGCAAAACAGTTGCTAAGTGAAGGACATCAATTATGGATTCTCGATGATTTGTCTAATGGGCAAGAGCGTAACTTGACCGAATTCATTGATCATCCAGGGCTGGTGCAGTTTATTAATGATTCTATTCTCAATGAGAATTTACTGGAAGAATTGTTTAATAGGCATCATTTTGAAATATGCTATCACTTAGGTGCTTCAATTAATGTACAGGATTCCATTGATGATCCTCGAGTGACCTTTAATAATGATACTGTTGGAACCTTCTATATTCTGGAGCAGTGTCGCAAGCACAATACTAAATTGGTGTTTATGAGTACTTGCATGGTATACGATCGATGTGTTGATGAGACGGGCATCACTGAAACACATCCAACAAAGCCGGCCTCACCATACGCAGGTGCTAAAGTAGCGGCAGAGAATATGGTGCTTTCTTATTATTATGCCTACGGACTTCCTACCGTTGTTATCCGACCGTTTAATACCTATGGTCCATATCAGAAAACAGGCGGTGAAGGTGGCGTAGTTGCTATTTTCATTAACAATCATTTGAACGGCCGGGATTTGAACATTTACGGAGAAGGAACACAAACTAGAGATCTTCTATATGTGGAAGACTGCGCGAGATTTGTTGTATCTGCTGGGTTCTCCAATCAGGTTAACGGAGAGATCGTTAACGCAGGGTTGGGTAAAGACATTTCAGTGAATAATTTGGCTATGTTGGTTTCAGGTGATCCGTCAAGAATTAAACATGTAGAACATATCCATCCACAGAGTGAAATTCAAAAACTGTTGTGCAATTTCGATAAAGCACGTCATTTGCTCAAATGGGAGCCGGAAATAACATTAGAAGAAGGAATTGCCCGTACTAAGGCATGGATTCAAAATGGTGGCCTTCAATAACATCAATTAGATAAGGAGGAGTTTGCATGTCAGGAATTGATCCCCCATTCGCTCAGCCGATACGCAAAACAACACTACCCTATGGTCAGCAGTGGTTAGATGAAGAGGACATAGCGGCTGTAGTTGAAGTTCTGCGAGGTGATTTTATTACGCAGGGCCCGACTATTCAGGAATTTGAATCTAAAGTGGCAGAATATGTTGGGGCTAAATATGCAGTTGCCTTCACTAATGGAACTGCTGCGCTACATGGCGCATGCTTTGCTGCGGAAATTGGCCCGGGGGATGAAGTTATTACAACACCTATTACCTTTTTGGCAAGCAGCAATTGCGTACTATACCAAGGAGGCATTCCTGTTTTTGCAGACATCGACATGGATACGTATAACATAGATCCGGTTCAGGTCGAGCAAAAAATCACTGATAAGACTAAAGCGATTATTGCTGTGGATTTTTCTGGACAACCGGTTGAAATAGATCGTTTAAGCATGATCTCTAGAGACTATAATTTAGTTTTGATTCAAGATGCTGCCCATTCTTTAGGAGCTACTTACAAAGAGATAAAGGTTGGATCTTGGGCAGACATGACGATGTTTAGTTTCCACCCTGTCAAGCATATTACCACAGGAGAAGGGGGAATAATTGTCACGAATAATGAACATTATTATCACCAGCTCCAATTGTTCCGAAGTCATGGAATGACTAAAGACCCTCATAAAATGCTTAAAAATGATGGGCCTTGGTATTATGAAATGCAGGAGTTGGGATATAACTATAGAATGACGGACATGCAGGCTGCTCTAGGTGTATCACAGTTGGATAAACTTGATAGTTTTGTGAATAGGAGAAGGGGAATTGCAGAGCGTTATAACCGGGAGTTAACTGGTATCCAAGGGCTTATATTACCTTACCAACAGGAAGAGAGTAATTCAAGCTGGCATCTTTACGTTACTCGTTGGCTACCTGAAGTACTTAAGGGAACCAGAAGAGATTGGTTCGACGCCCTTCGTCAATTAAATATTGGAGTCCATGTCCATTACATTCCTGTTTACACACAACCTTATTATCAGAAGTTAGGGTATGAATCTGGTCTTTGTCCTAATGCTGAGACTTATTATAATACAGCTATTACGCTTCCTTTATATCCAAAAATGTCAGATCAAGATGTAATAGATGTAATTCAATCCGTTCGTTGGGTTGTCTCAAAATTTAGCAAGTGAGAATGAAGTCAGCACTATTTGATTACTGATAAAAATTACTAGGCTCAGAGAGTGTGTTCTCAGAGCTTTTTTCTTTTTTTCTCTTGACTTCACCCCGAATCCTAAATTATCCCTGAAACTAACCGATATATAGATTATAAAATGAGTGTTGGTGGAGGTCGGGGTTATGAATGTACAGTTCTCTCTTTCTGCGAGTTCGACAACAAGCGTCCAGAACAACAAGCCGGAAGTAGTGCCGGTTAGTTCTGAACAAGCAGCACCTGCTAATCAAGTGGCAGGAATTCGTACTACAAGGGATATGAATCAAAAGGAAAAGCAGGGCGTGAATGTATCCATTGCGGAGGAGCAGTTGATCCGAACCATTGAAAGAGCTGTGAAATCTCTTCAGGGACCCCAGACCACGCTTGAGATCAGCATCCATGAGAAAACACACGATATTATGGTGAAAGTACTTAACAAGGATACCGGTGAGCTTATACGTGAAGTGCCCCCTGAGAAGACACTGGATTTGGTAGCCAAGATGATGGAAATTGCGGGGATATTGGTTGACGAGAAAATATAGAACAAGGGGGTGCCGACTTGGTAACACGCGTAAATGGATTTTCGGGTATGGATATTGATAGTATGGTTAAGAGCATGATGACGGCCAAAAAAGCACCGCTCGACAAGATGAACCAGCAGAAGCAGCTCTTAAATTGGACAAGAGAGAGCTATCGTGAAGTAAGCAGTAAGCTTTATGATTTTCGGTACAATAAACTTATTACTAAATATGGTAGTAACGATGTACTTACAGTCAGTAAGGCAGTTGTAACCGGAAATACGGATGCTATCAAAGCTACAGCAAGTGCCAAAGCCAATGGTATTGACATGGAAGTGTCTGTAAGTCAATTGGCGACCAAGACAACCGTTACAACGGCGGGAGCAGGTTCGGGTAAGCTCAGTACCAACACACTAGCGTCACTGCAATCCGCCTTTGATGGCTCTGTCCCAACCTCCGATGAGGCCAAAGCGAAAGAATTTAAATTGGTTGTAAATGATCAGACATTTACTTTTAAAGGATCTACTGATATTCAGACGGTTATTGCTACTATTAATGACAATTCTCTGGCTAATGTCACCGCTACTTTTGATGAGACAACCGGGAAGTTTGCCTTAGCCTCTAAAACTAGTGGTACAACCGGCATAGTAAAATTGGGTTCTGGTACGGATGATAATACGCTCCTGAGTCTGTTTAACAAAAAAGATCAGACTGAATTACAATGGCAGACTGAAACGGGAAAAGATTCAATTTCGAAAATAAATGGTGTTGAATACATTAAACCTGAAAATACATTTACTGTAAATGGGGTGGCTATCACCCTTTTAACTAAAACTAATACATCCGGGACAGATATCCCTTCTAAAATAACAACTCAGACAGACACTACTGCTGCAGTGGATATCGTTAAAAGCTTTGTTTCTGATTATAATACGTTAATTGCTGCCCTAAACTCCAAGATTGATGAAGCGAAATATAGGGATTATGCACCACTTACAGATGATCAGAAGTCAGAAATGAAAGAAGCGGATATTACAACCTGGACCCAGAAGGCACAAAGCGGCCTGCTCAAGAATGATGATATTATTAAATCTGTACTATCTGAAATGAGAGCCCACATTACTGAGCAATTGGGTGGACTTGCTGAAATGGGGATTACTACCGGGACATATGCTGAGAATGGGAAACTAATCCTGGATGAAAATAAACTCAAAACAGCTATGGAAGCTAATCCCCAAAAGCTTATGAATATATTGCAGGGGCCGGCGAGTGCACCTGCAACTGGTATTTTTGACAAAATGGCCTCTTCTGTATTTAATGCAATTGAAAAAATATCTAATCGTGCGGGAACTAACCGTTACTCTGCTGATCTTACCAGCACTTTCAAAGAAGAAAGTGTAATGGGGAAGAAACTCAAAGAGTATAATTCGCGGATCAGTACAATGCTCACTTACTTGGATAATCAGGAAACTCGTCTGTATAAACAATTCACCGCCATGGAGACTGCCATGAATAAACTCCAGTCTCAGTCTTCCAGTCTATTCTCAACTTCCAGTTAAGTAATTTTAAAATTAGAGGGTGACAACATTGATTAAATCTCCTTATGATAAATACCGCCAGTCGTCAGTCCAGACCTCAACACCTGCGCAACTCGTGATTATGCTGTATGACGGGGCAATCCGTTTCGTGAAGACGGCTTTGGATGGGCTGAGCAAACAGGATCTGGAGAAATCCAATCTGAACTTCGGCAAGGCTCAGACAATCATCAGTGAGTTGATGAGCACACTGGATTATTCAATTGATGTATCCAAAGGTCTCTACTCTCTATACGAATATACGAACTACTTGTTGATCGAAGCCAACATCCACAAGAACCCGGCGAAAGCCGAAGAAGCCATTGGTTACCTCACGGATCTCCGCGAAACCTGGCTGCAGGCATCAAAGCTTGCCGCGACTCAGACTGAGATTGCTAATGGATGAACTAATCCGTAGTCTGGACCTGCTTACCCGTGGAATGATGAGCAGGCTTCAGGAAGCATCGTACGAGGAACTTGTGGTATTTGTAGAGGAACGTCAGAAACTTGTCGATTCCATTGCAGAAAAAGTCGCAATTTATCCTTCGTCGGCTGCGCAAAAGCAAGAAATTCATCGGATTCTAGGATATGATAATGAGCTGCTGGACCGGATGAATGCTCTTCGTCAGGAAGCCCAGAACTTTCTGCAGAAACGCGGCCAAGCCAAGATACAGCGTAACGCATACGAGGCGGGATATACCCCCGACAGCATCCTAATGGACCGAAAAAAATAATAGATTCCAGATGTTTCAGCTGGGGAGCGGGCGGGTATTTTAATAGCGTCTGCTCCTTTTTTTGTATCTTGTATCACAGAATCTGCCTTTTTTATGAGAAATTTAAGGATGGTAAAATATTGCAAGTAATCATTTACTATTCCAATTGACAATAGAGAAGCAGCGGTGGTATAGTCGAATTGTGAGCAAGACTCACGTTCATCTGATGACGAAGGGAATGTTTAGTCAATGGAAGGTAAAGTAAAATGGTTTAACGCAGAAAAAGGTTATGGTTTCATCGAAACTGCCGATGGTGGCGACGTATTCGTACACTTCTCCGCGATTCAAACTGACGGTTTCAAGACATTGGACGAAGGCCAATCCGTAGAGTTCGATATCGTTGAAGGCGCACGCGGACCACAAGCAGCTAACGTCATCAAATTATAATCATCCGGCGAAGCCGACCTACATATATGGTAGATGGTTAGCAATTGAGACAACGCTAGCGTTAGACCTTGGGGATAACTCCCAGGGTCTTTTTTACGTTCATTTCACAAATGACGCGCAACATAAGGCGGAAAAGACACATCATTAGACACTTTGTAAAGTTTTATTTCAAGAATCCGTTATTTCCCTCCAAAATATGGGTAATGAGAGACGTTGGGCTTTTTGTTGCCTAGATAGCACCTCATTATTAGCTTAGGCGTATGCTTCCGAAAAGAACCTAGATAAGAAGACATGCAGTGAAGCCTATGCCCATCAAACACTCAGGAGGATGAATAAAAGAATGAAGAAAACATGGCGTGGCCTTATGGCCGGATTACTTGGTATTTCGATGTTGCTCGGATCATTAGGCAGTGTGTCAGCTGCGGCTACCCCCAAAGACATTCAAGGTCACTGGGCGCAGAAGCAACTGCAGAGCTGGCTGGATAAAGGATACCTGGGCGGTTATCCTGACGGAACGGTGAAGCCGAACAAGGCTATTACCCGTGGCGAGTATGTAGCACTGATCAATCGCCTGTTCGGGTTCACCGAAACGGCTACCATTAGCTTCAAGGATGTCAAAAGCACAAATTGGGTCTACAGCGAAGTAGCCAAAGCCGTAAAGGCCGGTTACATCGGTGGGTATGAGAATAATACCTTCCGTGCCAACAATCCGCTTACGCGGCAGGAAGCGGCTGTCATTGCAGCCAAAGTCCTGAAGCTGAGTACAAGCTCCACTACACTTAAGTTCAAGGACAGTGCCCAAGTAGCAGCCTGGGCCAAAGGTGCGGTGGTAGCAGCAGCAGACAAGAAGATTATTAATGGTTATCCGGACGGGACCTTCGGACCGAAGAAATCACTTACACGGGCCGAAGCGGTCGGAATCATCAGTAACTCTGTTGTCTATAAACCGTCAGGCACTGGTGGAGTAACACCTACACCGGCCCCTACGGCAACGCCTGCTCCTACAGCAACACCTGTGCCAAGCACCAGCCCAACAGCAACCCCGGTTACCGGTGGTAGTGGTGGTGGCACTGGCGGTGGTGGTGGTGGCGGCAGCGTTACCTTCCCTTCTGTAAGCAATGTGACCTACGGTCATGTGGGTTCGGTTACTGCAGATGTATATGTTACGCCTTCGGTAACAGGAGCAGTATATTATGTAGTTGCTCCTTACAGCATGAACGTAGCAGCACCAACAGCAGCGCAAGTGAAAGACGGATTGACTAGTGCAGGAACAGCAGGCGTTCATTCCGGCAAAACAGCGGTCACTGCCAACACAAGCGTTGCTTTCTCCGTGTATGGTTTGAACGCAGATACGGAATATGCAGCCTATATCGTATTAGCTGATGCTTCAGGAAATTGGTCTGGCGTGACCACTCTTAGATTAAAAACAGCACCAAGCACCACCACATCACTTACCCAGGTGGGAGTGGACAGCATAGGGACTGTAACTGCTGCTGTGTATGCCAAATACGGGCAGCCTGGCGCACCAACACCCCTGAAATATGTTGTGGTCAAGGCAACGGAAGCTGATCCTACAGTACAACAAATTTCTGAAGGAAAGAATAGTGCTGGTGTTGTCTTAACGGGAACTTTTGCGGGTCCGAATTCTACAGTATCTCCAGGTGTAAAGCATACCTTTACGCTAACCGGACTGATTTCCAACACAGCCTATAAAGTCTTTTTCATCACTGGTTCTAATGGTAACTTCTCCCCTGTAGAGATTCTGCGTATCCAGACCAAATAAGTAAGATGAATGGATACAGATGCTACTGCCCTGCAATATGCAATATGTCAGCAATCATTCATAATCTTGGTTTCAAAATGATAATACTGTAGCTGTAATGGGTCCGGCCAGCGCGAGTTTATGCGCTAGCCGGACCTGTTTATTGTTTAAGACAAGGCTGTGACATCTTTTGTTAGCTAAATGTAAAGGCTGTCATGATTTGTTTTTTACTTAGCCCTGACAATTTGCTATAATGAAAAGGTAAACAAAGGAGGAGTGCCCATGCAATTCAGCATTCGAGGTCAACAAATTGAAGTGACCGACGCTTTGAGAGACTATGTTGATAAGAAGCTCAGCAGACTTGAGAAGTATTTCGATGCACCCCCTACCTCAGAAGGATATGTGACGCTTGGCGTCGTTCGCGGCCTTCATACGGTGGAAGTTACAATCCCTCTGGCAGGTGTGACGCTTCGTGCGGAAGACCGCAGCGATGATATGTATGCATCCATCGATGCCGTAGTGGACAAGCTGGAACGTCAGATCCGCAAGCACAAGACCAAACTTAATCGCAAATTCCGCCAGGAAGGCAGCTTGAAGACCTTGTTCGTAGAAGGTTCAGGCAATGCCGTAGCTGTTGAGGATCAGGAACTGGATTATGATGATCTTGAGGTTGTGCGGAATAAACGCTTCACCTTGAAGCCTATGGATGTGGAAGAAGCGATTCTGCAAATGAACATGATTGGACATACTTTCTTCGTGTTCTCCAACATCGACACTTCTGAAGTTAGCGTTGTTTACAAACGCGATGACGGCAAGTATGGTTTGATCGAACAGAACTAACCTGCTAACCGGAAATTGCTGGTATAAGGAAGGGCTTTCGTTTCAGCCTGACGTGGACAATTAGACGAGCCCCTATTCGCTTAAAGCGAATAGGGCTCTTGTGCGTATATACAGAAGGGACGGGCAAGAATACCTGCACCTGTTCCTATGAAAAGGCAATATGAAGAATAAGGTTGCGGCAGCTTGTATTGCGGCTTCTCTTACAAACTGTTACAATTTATGAAGCAGCGGAATCGAAATCATATATGGCCCTTTCAATTTGTTGAGGATGGGCTCGGTTCCACCATCTGTGTTGCATGAAAGGGGTTAACCATGCTAGGACTTGTTAAAAAAATATTTGGCGACGTTAATGAACGTGATGTCAAACGTCTCATGAAGACGGTCGAAGTAATCAATGGTTTGGAGCCGGATTTCGTATCGCTTACGGATGAAGAGCTGCAGGCTAAGACAGTAGAGTTCCGTGCCCGTCTTGAGAAGGGGGAAACCTTGGAAGAAATTCTTCCCGAGGCATTTGCAACCGTACGCGAAGCTTCCAAACGGACGCTGGGCATGCGGCATTTTGACGTTCAGTTAGTTGGGGGGATGGCGCTACATGAAGGCCGGATCTCCGAAATGAAGACCGGGGAAGGCAAGACGCTGGTAGGTACACTGCCGGTATATCTGAATGCACTCTTGGGCAAAGGCGTGCATGTCGTAACCGTAAATGATTATCTGGCTCAGCGCGACAGCGCACAAATGGGGCAAATCTATAACTTTCTGGGCATGACGGTTGGGGTCAACCTTAACGGCATGGACCATAATGATAAACAAGCAGCATATGCCTGCGATATTACGTATGGCACGAATAATGAGTTTGGTTTTGACTATCTGCGTGACAACATGGTGCTCTATAAGGAACAGATGGTACAGCGTCCGCTGTATTTCTGTATTATTGACGAAGTCGATTCCATCCTCATCGATGAAGCCCGTACGCCTCTGATCATTTCCGGACAAGCTGAGAAATCGACAGAGCTGTATTATGCAGCAGACCGTTTCGTGAAGAAGCTGACTGCCGAAGAAGACTACACGGTTGATATCAAGGTGAAGTCTGTTGCCTTAACCGAGAAGGGCGTTGCTGTAGCTGAACGTGCTTTTGGCATAGAGAATCTGTATGATCACAGTCACGTTACGCTGAACCATCATATCGTGCAAGCGCTGAAGGCAAATGCAATTATGCGCCGTGATGTAGACTATGTGGTCAACGAAGACGAGGTTATGATTGTCGATGAGTTCACAGGACGTCTGATGCAGGGCCGCCGTTACAGCGATGGGCTGCACCAGGCTATTGAAGCTAAGGAAGAGATTGAAGTCCAGAATGAGAGCATGACGCTGGCTACAATCACCTTCCAGAACTACTTCCGTATGTACCGCAAGCTCGGTGGAATGACCGGTACGGCGAAGACGGAAGAAGAGGAATTCAAGAAGATCTACGGTCTGGAAGTCCTCCAGGTACCTACTAACAAACCCAATCAGCGTGTCGATATGCCTGACGTGGTCTACAAAAGCGAGAATGGCAAGTTCAACGCTGTAGTCGCTGAAATTGTGGAACGCCACAAAAAGAATCAGCCGGTGCTTGTAGGTACGGTATCGATTGAGAATTCCGAACGCGTATCTGAAATGCTGAAGCGCAAAGGTGTCAGACACCAGGTGCTGAATGCGAAGCACCATGCGGCAGAAGCCGAAATTATCTCTTTTGCCGGTCAGCCGGGAACAGTAACGATCGCCACGAATATGGCCGGACGCGGTACGGATATCGTACTCGGTGAAGGTGTAACCGATGTTGGCGGTCTGCATATTATTGGTACGGAACGTCATGAATCGCGCCGTATTGATAACCAGCTTCGCGGACGTGCCGGACGTCAGGGTGACCCGGGCTCCACGCAGTTCTACCTGTCACTTGGGGATGAACTGATGAAACGTTTTGGCGCGGATAACGTGCTGAATATGATGGACCGTCTTGGATTCGAAGAAGATCAGCCGATTGAGAGCCGTATGATTACCAAAGCGGTTGAATCTGCCCAGAAACGGGTGGAAGGCAACAACTTCGATATCCGTAAAGTCGTATTGCAATATGATGACGTGATGAATCAGCAGCGTGAGATTATCTACAAACAGCGCCGCGAAATTCTCGAGTCTGACAATATCAAAGACGTTGTGGTGGAAATGATCAAACCGGTCGTTGACCGTATTGTTAATGCCCACTGCAGTGACGATATTCCGGAAAACTGGGAGCTGCAGGAAGTCGCGGATTATGTGAACAGCAAATTGCTGGAGGAAGACTCCCTGACCCGCGATGATCTATGGGGCAAAGAAGTAGAAGAAATCATCGAATTCATCTTTGGCCGTGTACTGGAAAAATATGCAGCACGTGAAGAACGTCTCGGCGCTGAGCTGGTACGTGAGTTCGAGAAGGTTATTGTACTTCGTTCCGTAGACAGCAAATGGATGGATCATATCGATGCCATGGATCAGCTTCGTCAAGGGATTCACCTCCGTGCTTACGGCGGTACCGATCCGCTTCGCGAATATCAGTTCGAAGGCTTCGAAATGTTCAATGCCATGACTGCGAACATTCAGGAAGAAGTGGCGACCTACATCATGAAGGCGCACATTGAGGCGAATCAGGAGCGTCAGTCGGTAGTGGAAGAAGATAAGATCTCCACGAACGCTGAGCCTGCTGAGAAACGTCCGGTGCATGTGGAGTCTACAGTCGGCCGTAACGATCCATGCCCTTGCGGCAGCGGCAAGAAATACAAGAACTGTCACGGTCAGGCGTAAGAGAGAAGAAATTCACTTGTCTGATTCTGGTGGAATAGCGAGCAGGCATTAAATCTGCGAGCACGTTTCACCGTAATGCACTTCGAGTTTTGTTCACTCGCACTTAGGTTATAATGACAATAAAAGCGGCTGGGCCCGGGGGGACTCCCCGTTTGCGGCCTGGCCGCTTTTTTGGGCTTTGAGGCTTTTGACGTGCATGAGCGAAGCAGACGAAATGTTTCTTAAAACCCTAGCTAAGGTGAGAGTAACGGAGGGGAAGTTTGGAACTGTAGGAGCGGTAGCGTCCGCCTTTGTGTCCGGATTTACTCCGCTATGCGGTATAATCAAATAAATCTGGGCACAACAGCGGCCGGAAGTCCAAACATTCCCCGCAGTTACGAGCAACACCGTGCGGACCGGTTGTAAGAGGCGGGTAGTCAGCGGCGGGAATAGACGTTAATGCCGGTAAGTCCAAACCCAGCGGCCGGCGCAATATTTTATTTTGAAAGGTGATGTGATCCAAGTGATCGATCCTAATGTGAAGCAGGACCTGCGTGAAATAGGCAAGAAACTAACCAATCTTAGGGGGTCACTTTGACTTAGACCTTAAGCTGGAGATTATAGCGAACTTTGAAGAGAAGATGGCTGCGCCCGGGTTCTGGGATGAGCCGGAGAAGGCACAAAGCGTTATTGGCGAGATGAACGCCGTGAAGTCGGTGGTCGATCAATACGATAAGCTGCAGCAGGATTATGACGATGCGGCGATGATGGCGGAGCTGGCGGATGAAGAAGGCGATGACGCACTGGCATCAGAGATTGCCGGAACGATCCGCAGTGTAAGCAGCAGAGTAGATGAGTTCGAACTGCAGCTGCTGCTCAATCAGCCGTACGATAAGCTGAACGCGATCCTGGAGCTGCATCCCGGTGCAGGCGGAACAGAATCCCAGGACTGGGGCCAGATGCTGCTGCGCATGTATACACGCTGGGCGGAGAAGCGGGGCTTCAAGGTTGACGTGCTTGATTATTTGCCGGGCGATGAGGCAGGCATCAAGAGTGTAACGCTGTTGATTAAGGGCTACAATGTATATGGCTACCTGAAGGCGGAGAAGGGTGTACACCGTCTGGTGCGCATTTCGCCTTTTGACTCTTCGGGCAGACGGCATACTTCCTTCGTATCCTGCGATGTGGTACCGGAGATTGCGGACGATGTGGAAGTAGATATCCGTACAGAGGATCTGAAGATTGATACGTACCGGGCCAGCGGCGCGGGTGGTCAGCATATCAATACTACGGACTCGGCGGTGCGGATTACCCACTTGCCAACCGGAGTCGTGGTAACGTGCCAGAATGAACGTTCACAGATCAAGAACCGGGAACAAGCGATGAAGATGCTGCGTTCCAAGCTCTATGAGCGCAAAATCCAGGAGCAGCAGGCGCATCTCGATGAGATCCGCGGCGAACAATCGGAGATTGCCTGGGGCAGCCAGATTCGTTCCTATGTGTTCCACCCCTACAGCATGGTGAAGGATCACCGTACTTCTGTAGAAACGGGCAACGTCGGAGCGGTGATGGACGGCGACCTGGATGGCTTCATTGACGGCTACCTGCGCAGTCAGATCAAGACAGAAACTGAATAAGGGCATGGATATTCCTACGCGTCTTCGGAGGTGTAGGGATTTTTTTCTGAAAAGAATAACAAGGACAGTAAGATCACATCTAAGGAGCAGGGCATCCATGCAAAAAATCAATTCACGCAACAAACCTCCGCTCATCCCGCTAAACGGGCCGCTGCGTCATACAGTGGATATTGCGCTCATTCTGATCGGCTCGCTGATTACGGGGCTGGCGTTCAATCTGTTCTTTCTCCCGAACCAGATTGCTTCCGGAGGGGTATCGGGGTTATCCGTGCTTGCCGAGGCCTGGTTTGGGGCGGAGCCGGCTTTTACCCAGTGGGCGCTTAATATTCCGCTCTTTATTCTCGGGGTCATATTCCTCGGTAAACAGTACGGTATCCGCTCTCTGCTGGGGAGCTTTGTGCTGCCGCTGTTTATCTTCCTGACCAAGGATGGTCCGGTGCCGACTACAAATCCGCTGCTGGCCTCTATTTATGGAGGAATTGGTGTGGGGCTAGGCCTCGGTCTGGTCTTCCGCGGGCGCGGATCTACGGGCGGACTGACCATACTCGCGCAGATTATTCAAAAGCTTACCGGCTTCAGCTTCTCGCTGTCCGTCGTGCTGCTGGATGGTACGGTGATTACGCTGGCTGCTTTTGTGCTGGGCATGGAGCAGGCGATGTATGCACTAATCGGGCTGTTCGTCACGGGCAAGGTAATCAATGCGCTGGAGGTTGGCTTCAGCACCACGAAGGTGGCGTATATTATCTCTGATCAGACGGAGGATATCTCGCAGGCGATTCTGAATGATCTGGACCGCGGGCTGACCAAGCTGAATGCGCAAGGCGGCTACACCGGAGACAATCGTACTGTCCTGATGGCGGTGGTAGGCCAGAATGAAATTACGAGGCTCAAAGCCATCGTCCGCTCGGTGGACCCGGGTGCGTTTGTAATTATTACGGAAGCCCATGAAGTGCTGGGCGAAGGTTTCAAAAGAGAAGCGTAGACTCCCTTTAGGGGAGCTCTGCGCTTCTCTTTTGATAAAAGGCATGGCTGTTTCTAGTGGGAACATCGGAATAAAGTTAACGTTACGTGTTGTATTTATATTAATTCGGTCGTATAATAATACATATTTGCAGAACGGTTATTCACAGGTAATAATGATATAAAGCAGAAACGGGAAGCGGGGATGACAGTGACAGGCAAGCTGAGAGCGGCGATTGTCGGATCAACGGGATATGGGGGCGTGGAGCTGATCAGGCTGCTGCAGAGCCACCCTGATATAGAGATTACTTCAGTAATATCTTCTTCGAGCGCCGGTACGCCGATTGAGGAAGGGTTCCCTCATTTAACAGGGATTGTGCAGCGTAATCTGGATGGTGTGGACGCGGCAGAGATTGCCGGCAGGGCGGATGTCGTATTCACAGCTACGCCTTCGGGAGTGAGCGCGAAGCTGGTGCCCCAGCTGCTCGAAGCCGGCCTCAAGGTCGTCGACCTGTCGGGGGATTTCCGGCTGAAGGACGGCGCGGAGTATGAGCAGTGGTATAAGCATCCCGCTCCTCCGGAAGCTTATCTGCAGCAGGCGGTATACGGGTTATGCGAGGTATACGGCGAGCGTGCGGCTGGTGTGGATTTCATCTCTAATCCCGGCTGTTATCCCACAGCTACGTTGCTGGGACTGGTTCCGGCGCTGGAGGCAGGCTGGATCAAACCGGACAGTATCATCATAGATGCGAAATCCGGGGTGTCCGGGGCGGGGCGGGGAACGAGCCTGATGGTTCATTTTGCCGAGATGAATGAGAACTTCAAAGCCTACAAAATCAACAAACATCAGCACATCCCGGAAATTGAGCAGGTGCTTACGGATATCGTAGGGGAAAAAGTAACGGTAACGTTCACTACGCATCTTGTGCCGATGACCCGGGGAATTATGAGCACGATGTATGCCGGGCTGACTGGAGAACACAGCGAGCAGGAGCTCGTGGAATTATACCGTAAGTATTATGCAGGCAGACCGTATGTGCGGGTGCGCGAGCCCGGAGTGGTTCCGGCGACGAAGGAAGTCAGCGGATCGAACTATTGCGACATCGGCTTCGCGACAGACGCACGTACCGGACGGGTCACCATTGTGTCGGTCATCGACAATATCGTTAAAGGCGCTGCAGGACAGGCGATTCAGAACCTGAATTTGATGATGGGATGGGAGGAAACCCGCGGTCTTGGCTACACACCAGTGTATCCATAAAGTGCAGCGGTCAAACTATAACATGAGCGAGAACAAACTATATACCGTCGTGGAAGGCGGAAGCATTACTACACCTAAGGGCTTCACTTCTGGAGGGCTGCACTGCGGGCTCAAAAAAACCGAACGTAACGACCTCGGAGCTATTCTCTGCGAGGTTCCGGCGACGGCTGCTGCGGTATTTACCACGAATGTTTTTCAGGCGGCTCCGCTGAAGGTGACGCGGGAGAGTCTGGCAAACGGGACACTGCAGGCGGTTATCGTGAACAGCGGCAATGCCAATGCCTGCACAGGTGATCAGGGTGAAGCGGATGCGTATGAGATGCGCGCTGCGGCTGCCCGTTATTTGGGCGTGAACGAACTGGATGTTGCGGTAGCCTCGACCGGGGTAATCGGGGAGCTACTGAAGATGGACTGTGTGCGCAGCGGGATCGCCGGACTGCCGGAGAAGCTGGATGGCGGTGCTGCGGGTGCGGAGGAGTTCAGCCAGGCGATTCTCACCACGGATCTGGTCAAAAAAGAGAGCTGCGTCAAGCTAACGGTTGGCGGTACAGAGGTAGTGGTTGCCGGAGCGGCCAAGGGTTCAGGTATGATTCATCCCAATATGGCGACGATGCTGGGCTTCATGACCACAGATGCTGTCATTGATGCCGAGGATCTGCTTAGCTTGCTGCGCAGTGCGACCAACTCTACTTTTAATATGATTACAGTAGATGGAGATACTAGCACGAATGATATGCTGGTCACTATGGCGAGCGGTCTGGCGGGAAATGAGAAGCTGACGCGTCTGCATCCGGATTGGGAGGCTTTTGCCGCAGCGTTCACGCATGTGTGCCGCAGTCTGGCGATGGCGATTGCCCGTGACGGGGAAGGCGCAACGAAGCTGATCGAAGTACAGGTAAATGGAGCGGTGCATGATGAAGGTGCTGCAGCTATTGCCAAAACTGTAGTCGGATCAAGCCTGGTGAAGTCAGCGATCTTCGGGGCGGATGCCAACTGGGGACGGATTATCGCTGCTGTAGGCCGCGCGGGGGTTCCGGTATCGCCGGAACGGGTAGATATTAAGCTGGGAGATATAGAGGTGCTGCGGACATCGCGTCCGGTGGCTTTTGACGAAGAGAAGGCTCTCTATTATCTGCAAAAAAGTGATACCGTGCTGATCACGGTAACCTTGTCAGACGGAAGCGGAAGTGCCACAGCCTGGGGCTGCGACCTCACTTACGACTATGTGCGTATTAATGCCGCGTACCGCACCTGATCTGCGCTGGTTGGCGGCGGGTATAAGCTTCTATATAAGCGGAATACAAGAAACCAACAAAAAGCGATAAGGATCGGAGGGGAATTTTGGAACTGTAGGAGCGATAGCGACCGCCTTTGTCACCGGATTTCCACTGCCAATGTGGTATTAATCAATCAAGAAATCTGGGGACAACAGCGGCCGGAAGTCCAAATATTCACCGTAGTGACGACTGGGCTTTAAGTTAGTATCTTAAGTTCAGCCCGCCTTTGTCACCGGATTTCCACTGCCAATGTGGTATTAATCAATCAAGAAATCTGGGGACAACAGCGGCCGGAAGTCCAAATATTCACCGTAGTGACGACTGGGCTTTAAGTTAGTATCTTAAGTTCAGCTTATATAGGGAGGTAACTGAGAGATGACGTTTGAACCTATAGAGAAGCAGCCGGGCAGTGGCCTGTTCGTGATGAAATGCGGCGGGAGTACGCTGGCTGCGCTGCCGGATTCGTTCTTTGAGGATTTGCGGGAGCTGCAGCGAAACGGGGCTCAGCCTGTTATTGTTCATGGCGGCGGACCGGCAATCTCGGGGAATCTGGAGAAGCTTGGGATTGAGAGCAGCTTCGTGAACGGCCTGCGGGTGACGACGGAAGAAGTGCTCGATGTGGTAGAGATGACGCTGGCCGGAAGCATAAATAAGGCGATTGTCCGCCGGATTCAAGCCACCGGTGGGCAGGCGATCGGATTATCCGGAGTTGACGGCAACCTGCTTATGGCGCGTCCGGTTGCGAACAGCGATGTATTGGGCATGGTGGGAGAAGTAACCGAGGTCAGAGCGGAGATTGTGACGGGTATCCTCGCGATGGGCTACATTCCTGTAATCGCACCTATCGGTGTGGATGGTGGTGGTCAGCGTTACAACATTAATGCGGATACAGCTGCCGGAGCGGTGGCATCTTTTGTGGAATCGCCTACTATGATCGTGGTTACAGATGTGCCGGGAATTATGCGTGTGCTGGACGGAGAGAAGGTTGTGCTCCCGTCCGTGACGGTGGCGCAGATTGAGGCACTGATCGAAGGCGGCGAAATCTATGGCGGGATGATTCCCAAAGTGCGTGCAGCCATGGACTGCATCCAGGGCAAGGTGTCTGAGGTTGTCATTGTCGACGGCAAAGAGCCGAATGTGCTCAGCCGGGTGCTGCAGGGTGAAGAGCTGGGGACGCGGATTGTCCGATAATTATGCAGTTAGCAGCTAAACTGCCGGAGTAGTATAGAGAGTGCAAAGTTGATTTGATTGGCATTTGGCTGATGGGTACCTGGTAGAGCGGAAAGTAAATTAGAGGCGCTGACGGTAATCCGGCAGCAGCATGGTGGGAGAGTGACTGAGAATGAGTGAGCTTACACAGTTGGGCAAGGATTCTTTGACGGGGGCGCCGCAGGAACGTTCTGTGGAAACGAAGGAACAGGGGGCCGCTACTGCTCCTGCCAAGCTGAGTGCGGTATTCCCGTCGTACGCCAGATATGATATTAGTCTGGTCAAGGGCAAGGGCAGCTGGGTGTGGGATGATCAGGGGAACAAATATCTGGATTTCATGTGCGGACTCGCTGTAACCAGCCTGGGCCATGCTCCGGAGAAGGTCGGCGCGAAGCTGAAGGAACAGATTGATACGCTGTGGCATGTCTCGAACCTGTTCCACATTCCGGGCCAGGACCGGGTTGCTGCGCTGCTTACCGCTAACAGCTGTGCGGACCAGGTATTTTTCTGCAACAGCGGAGCGGAAGCGAATGAAGCAGCGATTAAGCTGGCGCGCCGGTATCACCAGAAGGTGAAGGGTGCGGACCGCTACGAAGTAATCACGTTCGAGCAGTCCTTCCACGGACGTACGCTGGCTACACTGACAGCAACAGGGCAGGCGAAGGTAAAAGAAGGCTTCCTGCCGCTCCCGGCAGGCTTCAAGACTGTGCCTCTCCATGATCTGGAGGCGCTGAAGGCAGCAATCACGGAGCATACGGCAGCGATCATGCTGGAGATGGTGCTGGCCGAAGGCGGCGTTATTGAGGTGCAGCAGGATTTCCTGGACGCTGTAGCCGCGCTGTGCAAGGAACACGGGCTGCTGCTGATTGTAGACGAGGTGCAGACTGGCATGGGCCGTACAGGCAAGCTGTTCGCCCATCAGCATTACGGCATTGAGCCGGATATCTTCACCTTGGCCAAAGGCGTGGCCAGCGGTTTCCCGGCAGGTGTTATGCTGGGCAAGGGTTACCTTCGTGAAGCATTCAGCCCGGGCAGTCATGCATCTACCTTCGGTGGCACACCACTCGCTGCAGCAGTGATGGAAGCGACGATTGAGACGATGCTGGAAGACGGGCTGGCGCAGCGTGCTGCTGAGATGGGCGATTATCTGACCGGCTTGCTTAGAGAGAAGCTGGCGGACACTACCTTCGTGAAGGATATCCGCGGCAAAGGCCTGCTGATCGGCATCGAATGTGCAGAGCCAGTGGCCGAGATTGTGCTGGCCGGACAGAAACGCGGACTGCTGTTCGTTCAAGCCGGACCGAATGTCGTTCGCCTGCTGCCTAATTTATACGTAACCCATGAGGAGATCGACCAGGCGGTGGACATCCTTTCGGAACTAATCCATACTTATGCTAACAAAGGAAACGGGGAGGCAGATTCATGAGTCAGGGAACAACGGGCGTTACAGAGGCTATTGCCGCACAGCTCAAAGGCCGTGATCTTCTGGAGCTGAATGATTACAGCCCGGAGGAAATTACGTATTTGATTGATTTGGCGATTGAGCTGAAACGCAAAGCTAAGAACGGTGAAGTCTACCAGCCGCTGCTGGGCAAGACGATCGGGCTTATTTTTGAGAAATCCTCTACCCGCACACGTGTGTCGTTTGAAGTGGGGATGTATCAGCTGGGCGGTCATGCGCTGTTCCTCAGCAAGAATGACATCCAGCTCGGCCGCGGTGAGACGGTTGGTGATACGGCGCAGGTGATGTCGCGTTATCTGGACGGTATCATGATCCGTACCTTCGGCCATGATAAAGTGGAAGAATTGGCCCGTTATGCATCCGTTCCGGTTATCAACGGCTTGAGCGATCTGGCGCATCCGTGCCAGGTTCTGGCGGATTACCAGACTGTATACGAGCACAAGGGCAAGCTGAAGGGCTTGAAGCTGGCATATATCGGCGACGGCAACAACATGGCGCATTCCCTGCTGATCGGCGGTGCCAAGCTGGGCGTACATGTCTCGATCGCTGGCCCGGAGGGTTATGAGCCAGATGAGGCTGTAGTGGCCGAGGCGCGCGAGATCGCTAAGGAGACAGGTTCGGTCATCACCGTTACCCGCAGCCCGCAGGAAGCGGTACAGGAAGCTGACGTGATCTATACGGATGTATGGGCGAGCATGGGCTTCGAGGCTGAACAGTTGGCGCGTGAAGCGGCGTTCAAGGATTATCAGGTCAACGAGGAACTCGTGAAGGGTGCCAAAAGCGATTATCTGTTCCTGCACTGCCTGCCGGCCCATCGTGAGGAAGAGGTAAGCACCGGTGTCATTGACGGCCCGAACTCCGTCATCTTCGATCAGGCGGAGAACCGCCTACATGCGCAGAAGGCGCTTATGGCAGCTTTGATGGGCTAGACTAGTACAACCAGAACTAAAGAAGTAATTTAATACAACAAGGAAGCAATTGATGTATTCAGTTCCAAGTGAAATTCAGTGATAGTTGTATTCTGTGCAATTAAAAACAGCGAAAAGGGAGGCTTGCCTCTTATAACTGTAGTCTGTACAACTAAATCTGCCTGAATAGGTGAAAACCGCGTTCAACTGGCAGTTTAATTGTACGAAATACAACTAAATGGATAATCGGCTGAAAATCAGACGATTTAGTTGTATAAAGTACAATTAAGCCTGCATATATACCGTAATCGGGTTACTGCAAACCCTCAGCAGCCAATTACCAAAGTAGTTTCTCTAGTTTAAATCTGACATTCTACTAGGCCTATGTAAGTTCTGTTAGTTGTTTGAATCTTAGAGTAAAACAGAGGTAATCCTGTTTGGATCTTATACTATATAAACACACCATATAGGTTGAACTTAGAAGATAATGCGTTATAACCCGGTGCTAAGCAACGGAGTGAAGTTTGGAACTGTAGGAGCGTTAGCGTCCGCCTTTGTCTCCAGATGTTATCCGCCAAGCGGTATAATCAGAAACATCTGGAGACAACAGCGGCCGGAAGTCCAAACATTCACGCAGGTTGCGTCTGGGTATCGGGTTGTATAAGCATTTTTTCTGTGGTTTAGCCTAGACTCCCCCACAACGAAAGGAAGTTGCACCCCCATGGCAAAAGAAAAAATCGTCCTCGCCTATTCCGGCGGATTGGATACCTCAGTCATTCTGAAATGGCTGAAAGAAACATATGACGCGGAGATTATTGCTTTTACAGCCGATATCGGCCAAAAGGAAGAGCTGGATGGCCTGGAGGAAAAAGCACTGGCGACCGGCGCCTCCAAAGTCTACATTGATGATCTGCGCGACGAATTCGCGAATGACTTCATCTACCCGATGTTCCAGTCAGGCGCACTCTACGAAGGCCAATACCTGCTGGGCACGAGTATCGCCCGTCCGCTGATTGCTAAGCGTATGGTGGACATCGCCATCGCCGAAGGCGCAACTGCTATTGCTCACGGAGCAACCGGTAAAGGGAATGACCAGGTGCGTTTCGAATTGAACGCCGCCGCCTTGTCGCCAAGCATCAAAGTGATTGCACCTTGGCGTCTAGAAGAGTTCCGTAACCAGTTCCCGGGACGTGCGGAAATGATCGCTTATGCTGAAGCTAATGGCATTCCGGTGCAAGCATCGGCAGCCAAGCCGTATTCAATGGACCGTAACCTGCTACATATCAGCTATGAGAGCGGCGTGCTGGAAGATCCTTGGTTTGATCCAAGCGCACCGGAGAACAAAGAAATGTTCCTGCTGTCGAATGCTCCGGAGGATGCTCCGGATGAAGCGGAATATCTGGAGCTGGACTTCCTCAAGGGCGACTGCGTGGCGCTGAACGGCGAACCGTTATCTCCGCTGCAAGTCATGGAGAAGCTGAACGAGCTCGGCGGCAAGCATGGGATTGGACGCGTCGATATGGTGGAGAACCGTTTTGTCGGCATGAAGAGCCGCGGCGTGTACGAAACACCGGGCGGAACGATCCTGTTCACCGCTCACCGCAAAATGGAGTCGATCACCATGGACCGTGAAGTCATGAACCTGCGCGACAGTCTGATCACCCGTTACAGCACGCTTGTATATAACGGCTTCTGGTTCGCTCCTGAACGGCTTGCCTTGCAGGCTCTGGTGAAGGAAAGCCAGAAGAATGTGACCGGCACTGTACGCGTCAAGCTGTACAAAGGCAACATCATTGGAGCGGGTGTGAAGAGTCCGGTCAGCCTGTACAACCCGGATATCGCTACTATGGAAGCAGATCCTACACAAGCATATGATCAGGGAGATGCAACTGGCTTCATCCGTCTGAATGCTCTGCGTCTGAAGGTATCGGCCGGCGTAGCAGAGTCCAACAAGTAGCAGCATCTAACCGCTTGGCGGTTTTTGAAAATATAAGAATTTATACAGCATCACACAATATAAGCGGACAGAAGAAGGCCGTTCCTCCCATCCGGACAGGGGCGGCCCTTCTAACGTCAATCGAGGAGGAAACAACAGGTGAGCAAGCTGTGGGGCGGACGTTTTACCAAAGGAACGAACAAGCTGGTGGAGGAGTATACGGCTTCCATCGGATTCGACAAGGCACTTGCAGAAGAGGATGTGCAGGGCAGTCTGGCGCATGTCACGATGCTGGGCAAATGCGGGATTCTGCCGCAGGATGATGTGGAGACGATCAAGAACGGACTGAATAAGGTACTGGATAAGGTGCGTGCGGGAGAGATTGTGTTCTCCGTAGCCGATGAAGATATTCATATGAATATTGAAAAAAATCTGATCGAAGAGATCGGCCCGGTCGGCGGCAAGCTGCACACCGGCCGCAGCCGTAACGATCAGGTAGCGACGGATATGCATCTCTACTTGCGTAACCGTGTAGTAGAGCTGGTGGCTCTCCTGCATGAGCTGCAGGACGCGCTGATCGGGCAAGCCAAGGACAATGTGGAGACCATTGTTCCGGGCTACACCCATCTGCAGCGCGCTCAGCCGATTCTGTTCGCTCATCATCTGCTGGCTTATGTGTCCATGTTCCGCCGCGATGCGGAGCGCCTGACCGACAGCTACAAGCGGATCAATGTGCTGCCGCTGGGTGCAGGGGCGCTGGCGGGAACGACGTTCCCGATTGACCGCCACTTCGTGGCCGAGCAGCTTGGCTTCGACAGCGTCTATGAGAACAGCCTGGACGCCGTCAGCGACCGTGACTTCATCGTTGAGTTCCTCGCCAACGCAGCGCTGGTGATGACTCACCTGTCCCGGCTCAGCGAAGAGCTGGTGCTGTGGAGCAGCACAGAATTCAGCTTCGTAGAGCTGGACGATGCCTTCTGCACCGGCAGCAGCATCATGCCGCAGAAGAAGAACCCGGATGTGCCGGAGCTTGTACGCGGCAAGACAGGCCGTGTCTACGGCAACCTGATCGGACTGCTGACCGTGCTCAAATCGCTGCCGCTGGCCTACAACAAGGATATGCAGGAAGACAAAGAAGGCATGTTCGATACGGTAGCCACCCTGACAGGAGCATTGCAGCTGTTCGCGCCGATGATCTCCACGATGAAGGTGAATAAGGCGCGGATGCGTGAAGCGGTGAATACTGATTTCTCTAACGCGACCGATATCGCTGACTTCCTGGTGGGCAAGGGATTGCCTTTCCGTCAGGCGCATGAAGTTATCGGCAAGACGGTATTGTACTGCATTAACGAAGGCAAATTCCTGCTGGATCTGACGCTGGAGGAATTCAAGCAGTTCTCGCCGCTGTTCGATGACCAGATCTACGCTGTACTGCAGCCGGAGGCTGTTGTGAACGCCCGTAACGTATACGGCGGCACAGCTACTGTTCAGGTGCAGGCAGCCATTGAACGGGCCGAAGCAGCTCTGCTGGCGGCTAACGAATGGGTTGTGCAGCATGGGGATGCTGCACAATAAGAAGCAGCTAAGCTGGCAGCGGATATAACTGAATCAACAAGTGGAAACGGCTGTGCTGTCCTTTAATAAGGACGGTATCGTTTCAGCGAGAAAGATAAGGAGCATTTATTGTGCAAAGCATATAAATTCTTATCTTTTCAAAAAGACTGTCCTCTACCGCATCGATAGGATGCGGGAGGACAGTCTTTTTTTGCAGGGAATGAAGTTATAATTCACATGCGTGGCGGGTACCCGCTTACAAGTCAGCGGACTTTACTTTGCCGAGTGGCAGCCAATTCAGTACATCACGGATCTTGGTATCCCAATACCCCCATTCATGCTCGCCCGGCCCTTCCTCGTAAGTCAGTGACAGCTTGGTCTTGGAGCAGGCCTTACGGAAAGTCTGATTGTCCTCATAGAGGAAATCCCCGGTGCCGCAGCATTGATAGAGAAGGGGCTTCGGCCCTTTGGAGCGGTCCACTTCTTTCATCAGCCACAGCAGGTCTTCAGGAGTGCCTGCAATGTTCTTATCTCCAAAAATCTGCATATACTCCTTCGTCTTCTGCGATTTATCTTCCCAGTTCATGAAATGATGGGCCATATCCAGGGCACCGGACAGACTCGCGGCAGCGGCCCAATCTTCCGGCTTGCGCAGCCCCAGCTTCATCGCTCCATAACCGCCCATCGACAGTCCGGCTACGAAGTTATCCTCGCGTTTCGCCGACAACGGGAAGAAGGAACGGGCCAGCGCCGGCAGCTCCTCACTGATAAATGTCCAATACTGTCCGCCCGCCGCCATGTCGGTGTAGAAGCTGCGGTGGACCTGAGGCATGACAACGGCAATGCCCATCTGCGCTACATAACGCTCTATCGAGGTCCGGCGCAGCCAGATCGAATCATCATCGGACAAGCCGTGCAGCAAGTACAGCGTAGGGTGAAGGTTCCCCCGTGACACATTACTCATTCCGATCTGTGTAGTAGTCTGCTGCGGCAGAATCACGGTCATCGAGGTGTTCAGCCCCAGCACTTCCGAATAAAACTTACATTCGATTAAAGCCATTCGCATATCCCCTTTCAGCCCAAATAATAGCACAGCCGCTAAACGATATAAATTGTAGAAATCTCTAGATTTATTCCTTGCAAGCATTGCTGGTGCCGGAGTTGAAAGAATATAATGGAAGTAGGTAGAAAGATTCAGATAGACGGAAAAGGGTGCAGGACTCAAGACCGATGATTGAATCCAATAGAGCATAGGGAGCGAACAGGATGTCTTGGAGAGACAAGTGGAACCGAAACCGGGAGAGGGGCAAGGAAGAGGGATTTACGCTGATTGAGGTGCTGGCAGCCATCGTGATTTTGTCGATAGTTTCTCTGGTGCTAACCTCCTACTTCACCAACGCGCTGTCCTATTCGAAATCCAACCAGAATAAGACGATCATGGTCAATCTGGCGCGTAATGCGCTCTTTTATATGGAGAAGCAGGATTTTGAGGCTATGGGCCAATACTTTAATGTAAAAGAAACTAGCCAAAGTGCTGTACACCCTGTTATTGAAGCAGAGCAGTGTAAAGATGCTTCTTGTTTATATAATAATGCGGGGTTTATCAATTCGGCGGTGCTGCCTGAAGTGCTGAATCCTTTTATCAACAATATCCAGTATGAGGTAAATATAACTTATCAGGCAAAGCTGCATGAGGATATGCTGGCGGGAAAGAGCAGCAGTGGAGGGAAGGATGCCGTAGACACCCGCAAACAAGAAATGGCCCCTTATCTGATTCCGGTACAAGTAGAAGTTACTGGACCGGGCGGTCCTAATGCGAATACAGTCAGCACGGTGGTGGAGGGTTATATTACCGATGAAAAAATACGTTGACCAGCTAAAGTCACAGCAGGGCTTCACGCTAATTGAGCTTATTGCCGCCATAACCTTATTTTCAATGATTGTGGGCATCATTTCTATGGTCACTATGTTTGGATTCCGCAGCTATCATAAAATAACAATCGAAAATTCTCTCAGAGATGAAGCGGATATTATTATGTCTTCAATTATAAATGAATTATATACATTTGCCCCGGAGCGAGTAGAGAGAACGAACACCAACGATGGAATTCTTCTGAAAAAGAAGAAAAGCGATACAGATACTAGCTTTGAGGTGGTCAAGATAGCTTTCACTCAAGGGAAACTGGTTATTGGCACCGAAACAGAGGAGCCTTCCAATGACTCCCGGACGTCAGTTAAATCAGATCTGACCGGTTCACTCATTTCCTCTGCAACGCCTGACGGCAGGTTCTGTACAAGCGCTTCTCCGTGTGGCAGCGGACTGATTGAGATTACACTCCAATTGGCACAGGAGTATGACGGCAGGGACTACACCATGGAAATGAAGAGTAAATTTGGATTCTAGGAGGATGCTGCCCATGCGTGGAGCTGGACCGTCACAGCGTCATATGAGACTTAAGAAACTGAAGGAATTCGCCAGGCGCTTCCGGGAGGAACGTGGTTCTGCCCTAGTGCTGGTTATGTTTATTGTTCTGCTTCTTACGATCTTGGGATTGAGTGTACTTACTGCAGCAGTTGGAGGCGCACAGCGTACAGAGACGCGTAAGAATGATGTGCAGAGCCTGCATTTGGCGGAGAAGACGCTGGATGAGGCGGTGGCCTATATTACGGCTCGGCTGAATCAGACCATCCAAGCTAGCATTGTGGTTAGCCAGTCAGATCTGGATAATGCAATTGATCTTTTTTTGAGGAATCTAAATGATGATCAGAATATCCTGCTCGCCAGCACTGATTTATTACAGGCAGATGGAAAGAAGGCATCAGGCAAAATTACCAGTATAGACTACGAGACGAAAAAAGATCCGACGAGTGGTATGCCTGTCAGCTATCGCCTGACTTTGAACTCCCAGGCAGAGATTAATGGGGTTGTCCGAAATTTATCACAGGTAGTTGTTATTGATACTTTTCCCGATTTTCTCAACTACACACTGGGTTCTGAGCATAACCTGACTATAAATGGTTCTCCATATATTAAGGGGAATATATACGCCGGGGACACTTTAACAATCAGTGATACTGCTAATTACAGATATAAAGGAGTAGACCATACGTTTTATTCCAAGCTTTTTCAGCTTGAAGGAGAGGCGCATGTACAATCACTGCAGAAGTTAATATATCAGGATCAGATTTTGGGCAACCTTACTGCAGATAAAATAACCTCAACTACTGATATGACGGGGAAGATTAAATCAGATAATGTGAAGATCAAGAATCACCGCAGCTTTGTAGAAGTGAATGTTATTTCCTCTTTTACAGATAAGGTTGCAGAGGCAATGGGTGGTCTTGCCATACGCTCGGAAATTCTCAACAATGTGGAGAAAGGAACTTTAGCCGAATATCTTATTGGAACCTATGATACAATATTTGATCATCCGGAGGTCCTACCTCCAAAGCCTGATCCGGCTGATACTACAGAAATTGGCCTGAAAGCCCAAAAGTCTTATGATGAAATAGTGAAACAACTAACCAAACCAAGCAAATCTCTTGTTTACGAAGGTGATTTAACCTTGGACGGTATTGAGCTTGCGGGAATTCAATATGCCAATAAGGATAAAAACTGGTATATCATTGACGGAAATCTGAAGATTGACAATTCTGGACGTTCTACTCCTGTGCAAGTACAAGCGAATATCCTCGTCACGGGAAAAGTAGAGATTAGAGGCAAGGTTGAATTCGATTCCACAATCTTCGCTTTGCAGCAGTCACCGTTGACAGGCAGTGATAAGGAGTACACCACTATTGTAGAGGATGCTTCAATTCAGGGGATGAACGATAAAGAACTGGTTCTAATTTCGCAGGGCCCTATTCTAATTAATCGTTTGGCAGCCTTCACCAATGCTGCATCGGCTAAGCCTTTGGAGGCCTTCTTTTATACCGATTCAGATGCTTTGCTGTACGGTGTAGGTTCTGTCTTTTCTTTGAGCGGAGGATTTTTTGCCAAAGGAGACTTAACGATTAACGCTGTACGTGGTAGTGCGACAGATGAGGATGGGAACTTCTTGGTCATTCAGAATGATAGCCAGATTCGATTTAATGCTTCCTATAACAATAAGGTATTTGCCGACCAAAAAGCGGGATTGCCCCGTGTTCAATCGATCAATATCAGTGTGGAGGAACTTAAACTGAAATAGAAAATTAGTTTGATTATCAAAAGAAGTTATAACCATGAGAAACCCCGGTTCACATCCACTGGATGCTGGCCGGGGTTTCTTCATGGAGCTGTTAAATTAGTAACGGTCTTCGTTAAGTACGTTGACCATGACGGAAGATTTGATTGAAGGATCATCTTTGAATATGACGGTAACTTTTGCAGATCCTTTAATCAAGCCTGTAATTTTGCCGTCAGAAGACACTTTGACCACTGCCGGGTTGCTGCTGCTCCATTCCAACTTGTCTATTACGTCCTTCAACTCTATATCCTCCGGGTACAACGTAAGGTACTTGGAATCACAGAGGTCACGGGAGTTTTCTTTTCCCACACCAATATCGATGGATTCAATTAACTTCAGGTTAGTCAATCGGGTTCCCACAGTTACATTGAATATTGCCTCGACTGGGTGATCTGCTGGCGCTCCCTTCAAGGAGGCCTTCACTACCACCGGCTGGTTGATATCCGTAACCTTTAGGCCAGTCAGTTTAATATGACTGCTACTGTCTGGTTCATCAGTGAATGTTGCGTATGTGCGACCGTCGCCTAAAAAGCTCCAATCATATTCAGCCGGATCGTAAGGTAATGGTCTAACGACCCTAATCTTTAATGAGATTGTATCGTTAACATTCACTGAAGGTGGTCCTTCAATGACAAACTCTTGGACTGGATTGGTGAAGGTAACCGTAACTTCTCTTGGTTCAGAACCAGTTGGGAAAGCTTTGGTTTTGGCGATTGCAGTTAGTACGACTTGACCGGATTGGGAAGCTACTAAGGTAGCGTAATCATTAAGTGAGTTGGTGGAATCGACATTCAGCACTGCCCCCGCCGTATTACTGTCGGGCTTAATCGACCATTCATAACCCTTGAGGGTATCATTTACGGTATTATAAGTGGCCCAGTATTCGTTCGGTATGCCAACAATCCCCGTTGGATAACCAGAGATATTAAGTGCCGGTGTTATGACTTCAACCTTGGCTGTAGCTGAGAAGGTAGTTCCAACAATATCTCTAACTGTAAGTGTAATAGAGGCTTCACCCTGTACTATTCCTGTGACAATTCCTTCTTGCGAGACTGTTGCTACGGAAGGAGTGTCTGAAACCCATGTATAGGTAGGATTACTTACGTCCAAGGGAATAATATCAGCCAGAGGCAGCATGTTCAGGCTGGTGTTAACTCGAATGGTGGCATCACTCAAAGTAACACCGGTTAATTTCACAATTGCATCGAAGCTCAGTGCATCGAACTTCATTGTCACTCTAGCCAGAACCGGGGCAGGAGTAGGACTCGGTGCCGGTTCCGCGGTCGGTACTGGTATTGCAGTTGGTGCAGGTGTTATGACTGGCGTTGGTGTAGCTACTGTTACAGGCGGCAATGTACCGTTAAATACCCCCAGCTTCAGATAACCGCCGTTATCTGTTCGCAGTGATTTCGCAATAAGTGTGCCCAGCATTTGGCCATTATCGAATTGAACGTTGGCTAAAGGAGCAAGTACCGTTGCTTTTACTGCTACACCGTTAATGGTAAGAGATGTAGCCTGAGGAAAGTTCATAATAATATGGTTATTTTGTATATTTGTTAAATCGAATCCGCCACTGATGTTTATGATTTGTCCTAAGACATTAATGACAACCGTTGAGCTTTGTGGTGCATTGATTTTGACGTTATTCAGCGTGCTGGCTGTAACGTTAAACACATTTTGTAAAGCGTCGGTTCCGACAAAACTAAGATCGGTGCCTACAGTGCCATTTGCAGTTAATGAAGTAAAATCAGTAGATTGTGCTAAAAGATATTTTTCGGTTTCTTCAAAATTAATAGGAGTGCCTTTAGTCAATGAACCAGTGACTGAATTGTTAACAGTGACTGTCGAGTTGCCTCCATAAGCCACATTACCATTAACTGTAGCTCCATTGCCTCCGTTAAAGATGAAATTCCCTCCCACTACCAATGAATTACTGAGGGTACCTCCGTTCCCATAAAGACTGTAGCTGGTGAATTCTACGTCTCCAGCCGCAGCGATACGTCCATCCGTATTGGTACTCCTAAGATAAACATTACCAAGAATAAATGCATTGAATTCACTACTAATACTACTTATCGAACTGAATATCTTTGATGAACTTACTGATGCTGGGGTAGCAGTAGCAGCAACTGTAGGTGAAGCAGTTGCAGCAGTACTGGCAGTGGCAATAGGGCTGACAGTAGCACTGGCAGTAGCACTGGCAGTTGCTGTAGCAGCCGGCAGAGAATGCAGATCCTCAAAGCTCAAATTAGAGTTATCAAGCAGATAATGTATCTTCTCAGTAGGTACTGTAGTAACGGTGAAGCTGATACCTGTAGTTACATCAGGCACATAAGTCAGACCATCCTCTGACAAATGATAAGTGAGATTACCGAGATTTTTGGTGATCGTGTAGCCTGATGCAGCATTCCCGCTATGGGTGAGGCCTTCAGCCTCCAAATCATTGAATTTCAGATATGCCGGGAATACCTCTGAATACTGAATGTCTGAGATCACTAACTGTGCAACACCTTTGTCGCCTGCATCTACGGTATTAACCGGAATAGGGTTAGGTTTTACACTATACGTAATGGTAAGAGGCTGTCCTCTTTCCACTGTATCAGAAGAGAGAGAGCGGCTGATAGACAGATTGGAATCTACCTTTTTGACATTAAGCGTGATAAGTTTCGTAGCAAGGGCACCTTGCTTGTCCTTTGCAGTAATCTGAATCTGCAGCTTGCCATCCTCATGCAGAGGATTATTGAAGATTTGAGTTACTGTTTCACCCGAACGGACAATCTTCTCAAGCATTTCATCGACCTTTACGTATGTTCCCTTGTCGGTTAGCTTATTAATCTGTATTGCTGTGATCAGTTCCTTGTCCTTGAAATCAAAATCAGTAGCGGCATAGCTAACAGTCAATTTGTCTTGGTACGTTGGCTTGGTACTCATGTCCTGCGGAGTATAGACGGTAATATCAGGCGCGTGATTGGCGCCGGTGAACGCACGATACATGGTATTGACGAATAACTTCTGCTCCCACTCGGGAAACCTTGTGTTCGTGTGCCCGGTACCCGAGAATGTAATATTGCCAACTGAATAGGTGTAGAAATGGTTATAGCTGTCGTCCGTGTCACGGCTGGAACCTGAAATATTATACCAGGGAATAACATCGGCCCGCTCCAGGTTCAGCGGGAAGAACTGGTCATGGGTCGTAGCCACTGAATACCGGTTCGCGGTCGTACCGGTTGTATCAAGGTTAAACGGGTATTGCGTCAGAAGCCCTTGGTTGACCGAAACTACCTTGGTAGACGGATTCACCGCGTTGCCGCCCAGATAAGTCCGGGGCAAAGCTTGACCAACCATATCGTGGAAGTAAGGGCTCCAATAGTTATAATTATTGGTACTCTCTTGGTAAGGAGCCGTTACCTCACGGAAGATAGTGTCATGTGTAAGCATCAAACTCTGTCCGGTCTCTTTAGCAAAAGCTTTAACCGCCTCTGCAGCTGCCTTGGAGAGCATTGGCGTACTGACACGGTCGTACATATCCTGGAAACCGAAGACCACCATGTCAAATTTTCCGTTCAGGCCTGAAGTTATATCACTTGTACTGGCATGGTCGGTAATATAGGTGTTGAACCATTTCATGTCCTTTGGGGTGATCTGCAACTCGTAATTATCGCTGGACAAATATGAAGTCTGCATATTGTTTGTATTCAACAGGTTGCTGTCTGTCTTGCCCGAAGGCATAACCTGAAGTACTTTGATGACGGGCTTTATGCCCCTATAAAAGATGTTCCCTGTATCAAAGTCTTTCAGTCCGGCAATTGTGCTGATTTCCATTCTCCAATACAACGGCCCTGAGAAAGTAGACGGCAGCGTATAGCTCAATGTATCTGTTGAAGAAGTGATTTCTTTGGTAGCAACTACCGTATCTTCAGTTACGGGCAGAGAAGAGTCCACATTCATATATAATTTGACCCGCACTGATGTTCTTGGGTCTGAGATGTTATCGATCTTGATCGGGAAGACCAGTGTGTCTCCGGACTTATATACGGTAGCAGAACCATCGCTGTAATTATCAGGTTTGTTGGTAATGGTTAGTCTAGGACGCTGCTCAAGAGTGGATAGGTTAGACCAACTGCCATCCTTTATCGCAGCTGTAAGTGTGTTGAGTTCGTTCAGGTTCTTCAGGAAAATTACATTGGAGCGAGTAGCTGTGCGGTAGGGATTGAACGTTGCATACAGGACACCTTGAGTGGTGCTTGTAGTCTGCTGGCTGAAGGTCTCCTCGCGTAGGAAGACATTCAAGCCTTTGCTGATGTAGTAGTCTGTGATCTCTTTAGCTTTGAGGAGGGTAATATCATTCTCGACCGCAGTGGTGTTATGGGCAATCTTGCGATCAGCTTCGGAAGTGGATCCTGTACTTTTAATCAATGTCTTGCTGAATGCACCTTTACCGATATAGACAGCATCGTATTTGCCGTCCCAGTTATCACGCAGGGATACGAAGCGCTTCATAGTCATTGTATCAATCTTGACGTTGGCTAATCCCTGAAGACCATCGAGTTCACTCTTGGGGTATTTATCATTGGCATCCAGTGCCAAGCTTGCAGTGCTGGTTGGATCAGTGATCTCAAGAATACGGATGGTATACGAACTATCTACTACTGCATTGACTGAAAGAACAAAAGAATGGACAAACAAAGCAACTAATATAGCCGCAAATGTACCCCCTGAAACTAGAAACCATGTTCTCCGCCGGAATGATTTCATCTAGCATCTCCCCCGTAAAGATATTAATAATCGATTGGTAGATTTATCGAAACTTTCGCTAAGATTGACCAAGTATTGGAAATCATAATTGTAAAAATAACGGTTATATGCTATATATCATTCTAGGACAATTTACCTCTATAGGCAATCATAATATATGAAAAATTTACCTCAAATTTAAGTAATTAGAACTAGAAAACCATCGAATTTCCGGGAAAATGATTTCTGTAATACGCAAAGGACTACATACAGGAAATCGGTATGAGTTTCCAGAAGGTTAGTAGTTTCGGATCCTTTTTTTGCCAAATTATGTGAGTTTTTAACCGATAAGAAAAATTAAATGGGTGAGAGCTGGAGATGAGTGAATTTGCCAATCATAAAAAAAAGACTGGGAGACTTGCTGGTAGATAACGGCATTATCTCGCAGGAGCAGCTGACCGAGGCTCTGGCGGAACAGCGCAAAACCAAACGCAAGCTTGGCGATCTGCTGATCTCGCAGGGTTATATTACCGAGCAGCAGCTAATTGAAGTATTGGAATTCCAGCTTGGCATACCTCATGTAAGCTTGTTCAAATATCAGATTGACCCGGCCATTACGCAGATTATTCCGGAGAGTATGGCCAAACGCTATCAAGTCCTTCCATTTATGAAGGAAGGCGGCAAGCTGATGGTGGCTATGGCTGATCCGTTGGACTATTTCGCCATTGAGGATTTGCGGATGAGTACAGGGTTCAGAATCGAACCTGCGATCTCCACCCGGGATGAGCTGCAGCGGGCGATTGCCCGGCATTACGGCATGCGTGATTCGATGAGCCAGATGATGGTAGAACTGCCCACCCAGGAAGAAATCGAAGAGACGGAGATTACCGATGAAGATTCGCCTATAGTCCGGCTGGTCAATCAGATGATTCAGCAGGCAGTGGCCTTGCGAGCATCCGATATCCATGTGGATCCAGGTGAGAATAACCTGTCTATCCGTTACCGGATTGACGGCACGCTGCGTACGGAACGTGTAATTCCCAAACAGATGCAGGGCTTTATTACAGCCAGGCTGAAGATCATGGCGAAGCTGAACATTGCGGAGCGCAGGCTTCCGCAGGACGGGCGTATCAAGATGCAATTTGATTACAAAATGGTTGATATCCGCGTGTCTTCACTGCCGACAATGCACGGGGAGAAAATTGTACTCCGGCTGCTGGATCTCAGCACAGGCGTGAAATCAGTGGACAGTCTTGGCTTCAGTGAGTCGAATGCTGCTGTTTTTAGAGAAATGATTGCCAGACCATACGGGATTTTGTTGATTACTGGACCAACAGGGAGCGGCAAAACGACAACCTTGTACTCGGCGTTGAACCAATTAAATGTGGAGAGCACAAATATTATAACGGTTGAAGATCCGGTAGAGTATCAGCTTGAAGGAGTCAATCAAGTGCATGTGAATGCTGCTGTTGGCCTTACCTTCGCAGCAGGGTTGCGTTCAATTCTCCGGCAGGACCCTAATATCGTAATGGTAGGGGAGATTCGTGATACCGAAACGGCAGAGATTGCAGTCAGAGCATCATTAACTGGTCATCTTGTCCTGTCGACGCTGCATACCAATGATGCTATCAGCACTATATCGCGCCTTAGAGATATGGGAGTTGAGCCTTATCTGATTGCATCTTCCCTGATTGGAGTAGTAGCCCAGCGGCTGGTGCGCAAAATCTGCCCGGACTGCAAAGAAAAGTACAAGCCGTCTGAGCAGGAAGCGATCATGCTGCGGAAATACAGTCTGCCAACAGACAGTCTCCATCGCGGACGGGGCTGCGGCAGCTGTAGCACTACAGGTTACCGTGGACGTATTGCCATTCACGAGGTGTTAACTATCGATGACCATATGCGGCAATTGATTACGGATCTGGCATCTGTCGATGAACTGAAAGTTGCCGCCCGAGAACGCGGGCTTGTGCAGCTAATGGAGGATGGCTTCCTCAAGGTTACACAGGGAACCACGACGCTCCAAGAGGTTCTGCGGGAAACGGTATCTCAATAGATAAGATTGCGAGGAGGATAGCCAGTGCCGACATTCACGAGAGACATTATACAACTGCTTCATATGGCCTATACCTCCAAGGCTTCCGACTTGCATATCTCTGTAGGTTCAGCGCCGGTAATACGCATTGATGGAACCCTGTATCCGGTTGAAGGGGAACAGGTCACAGCCGGGGAATCACTGGCAATGGCAGAGGTGCTTATGGAGCAGCGACATAACAGTATTTTTAATGAGACCGGTGAGATTGATTTCTCCTACACGCTTGATAATGGAGTGCGTTACAGAGTAAATGTGTACCGTCAGCGGAGTGGAGTAAGCATCGCAGCCCGGTCTATTCCCGCTGATATTCCGTCGCTGGAGCAGTTATCCCTGCCTCCGATTCTGGCATCTCTGGTAAAGAAGCCACAAGGTCTTATCCTGGTGACAGGCCCTACGGGCAGCGGCAAATCCTCAACGCTGGCGGCGATGATTCATTCCATCAACCAGTCCGAGAGCAAGCATATTGTGACCCTTGAGGATCCTATAGAATTTCTGCATAGCCATGGCAAGTGTCTGGTGGATCAACGGGAAGTGGGGAGCGACACGAACAGCTTCGCCAGCGGTCTCCGGGCAGCATTACGGCAGGATCCGGATGTCATTCTGGTGGGAGAAATGCGCGATTTGGAGACGATCTCGGCAGCCGTTACTGCTGCTGAGACTGGACACTTAGTATTAGCAACGCTACATACGACAGATGCGCCGCAGACGATCGACCGGATTATCGACGCTTTTCCAGGCCATCAGCAGAATCAGATCCGTTCCCAGCTGGCTTCGGTGATGCTGGCTGTAGTCAGCCAGCGCTTATTCCCGAGAGCTTCGGGCCGCGGGCGGTTATGTGCAACAGAGATTCTGGTGAATACGCCGGCGGTTGCCAACCTGATCCGGACGGAGAAGACGCATCAACTGAAGAATGTCATGCAGACAAGCAAGGCGCTGGGTATGCACACACTGGAGATGAACATCCGTGAATATCTTGCGGGAGGGCTTGTACATCCTGCGGCGGCCAAAGCGTATATGAGTGAGGTGAATGGCTGATGGCATTATTCGAGTATCAGGTCAAAACAGCGGCGGGCAGGCCGATCAAAGGCAAGCTTACCGCTACGGATAAGCCGGCAGCCATGGATGAGCTCCGCAAACGCGGTCTGACTGTGTTCTCGCTGGTGGAACGTAAAACCTCCATTCTGCAAATGGATATCTACATAGGTAATCCGGTTAAGACTATCCATTTCATTATTTACTGCCGCCAGTTCGCCACACTTATGCGTGCGGGGGTATCCATCGTAGACGCAACGAGGATACTGGCAGAGCAGACGGACAGCAAACCGTTGCGTAAGGCGCTTCAAGATGTTGGTTCCAGCTTGCTGCGAGGGGTTTCATTCTCGCAGGCAGTTCAGGATCACAAGCGGATCTTTCCACCACTGTTCGTCAGTATGATTCGCGCCGGTGAGGAATCGGGAAATATGGAAGGGACATTGGAGCGGCTGGCGATGTTTTTTGAAAAGCAGCATACAACGACCGAGAAGATAAAATCTGCGCTGACTTACCCGATTACTGTTGGGGTGATGGCTATAGGTGCAGTAATTTATCTGTTATGGGCAATTGTGCCGCAGTTTGTCACCATGTTTGAGTCTTTTGATGCCGAGCTTCCGGCGATTACCAAGATGGTACTGGCACTCAGCAAAAGTATTCAGGGGCAATGGTATTTCTGGATTCTGGGGGTACTTCTCTTAGTAGTTGCCTATCAAATAACTAAACGTACCGAGAAAGGTGCCTATGCACTTGATTACGCCAAGCTGAAGGTTCCGGTCTTTGGTAAGTTGAATCAGAAGGGCTCGATTGCGCAGTTTACCCGGACATTCTCTTCACTCTACGCCAGCTCCGTGCCCATCCTCCAATCCCTGGCTATTGTAGAGGAAGTGGCAGGTAATAAGGTAATCGGGCGTTATATCCGCAGTGCAAGTGATTCCCTTAGACAGGGGAATCCGCTCTCTGAGCCGCTTAAGAAGGCATGGGTATTTCCGCCGCTGGTTACACAGATGATTGCCATTGGTGAAGAGACCGGAGCGCTGGATACGATGTTATCCAAGGTTGCTGACTTCTACGAGATGGATGTAGAGAATACTGTTGACCGTCTAAAATCTCTTTTAGAACCACTATTGATTGCCTTCCTGGCGGGAGTAGTCGGGGTGATCGTAGCAGCTATCATGCTGCCGATGTTCAGTCTGTACAGTAATATGTGAACCTTGCGGTTCCTTGCAATTAGTGAGAGGGGTGACGCCGGAAAGGCGGAGCGGAAGCTGAAGCTGCTTCCGCAGGTGCTGGACGATGGAGAGAGCTGCTTCTATACCAAGAGCAATACAGCAGGAAGGTAGCAACATAGGATGAGTTTCTGTCGGAACATCACACACTACTATTATCAAGGGGGAAACGAAATGTTGGCACAGGCAATTAAGAGAAGACTCAGCAAGGAAGAGAATCAGAAAGGGTTTACGCTGATTGAGTTATTGGCGGTTATTGTTATTTTGGGTATTATTGCGGTTATTGCGATTCCTATGATTGGTGGAATTATAAATAATTCAAAGAAGGATTCTGATGTTGCAAGTGCAAATCAAGTTTATAATGCGGCTCGTATGTATATTATTGGAGAAAATGCGGGTGATTTTTCAGTTGCTAAAGTAAAGGCTGTTACGTTGGCGGAGCTTCAAGGTAAGGGGTATCTTGAAAGTCCTACATATCTGCCAAGCACTAAGGAGCCTTTGACTGCAGTGATAGTTAATTTCGATACTAGTGGCAAATTAACTAATTTGACCACTGGTACTAACTCAGGTAAGGCTGTTGTTTTAACTGCTTCTAATGTTAGCAAGAAATATACTGCTGAAGAAGTTTTAAAATCTAAAACGGCATCAACTACGACTCCTTAAATATAAAAGTTTCATCTAAGAAAAACAAAATCACTGGTATATCGTAAAAATTGAATGTAATTAATTCATCTTCTAATGGAATCGGAACCATTCCGATTCCTTTTTTAAAATCCCCGAAAGGGACATTTACCCATCATGACTATATTTATCGCATTCTATATAACTCTACTAGGCCTAACTCTGGGGTCTTTCTTCAATGTAGTGGGGCTGCGGATACCGGCAGCAGAGTCTCTGCTGCATCCGCCATCGCAATGTCCCAAGTGCGGGACGCGGCTTACGCCACTGGATCTGATCCCGGTTCTCAGCTATCTGTTATCGCGGGGGAAGTGCCGGCATTGCGGAACCCGGGTGTCACCGGTGTATCTGTTTGGAGAAGCCGTAACTGGACTATTGTTTCTGGTGATGTATCTGAAATTCGGCCTCACGCTTGAGGGAATTACAGGGATGCTGCTGGTCAGTCTGGCGGTCATTATTACAGTCTCTGATCTGAGATATATGCTGATTCCTGACAAGGTGCTGTTATTCTTTGCGCCGGTATTTCTGGTACTGGTTCCTTTCATGGCGGGAGTCCCGCTATGGTATCATTTGCTTGGCGCTTTAAGTGGTGGAGGCGTTCTCCTTCTGTTTGCCCTGTTTGGGGGAATGGGAATGGGCGACGTCAAGCTGTTTGCACTGCTGGGCTGGATCATCGGCTGGCCAAATGTCATTGTGGCGTTTCTGATGGCTTGCGCGCTGGGCGCCGCCATCGGAGGAATTATGCAGCTGCTAGGCATAGTCCAGCGCAAACAGCCAATCCCGTTTGGGCCTTTCCTGGCTCTGGGTTCACTGCTCTCATATCTGTTCGGTCCGGACATCATCGGCGCATATCTTTCGTTTATCGGTTAGGAGGAACATCATCGGATGCTGGGATTAGGTCAACAAGCGGTCGGGATTTCCATTGAGGAATCCGCCATCCGCTGCGTCAGCTTGAAGAAGAATAAAACATGGGAAGTCCGCAAGAAGAAGGTCCTTCCGCTGCATCCGGGCATGATTGTCGAGAATCAGATTGCTGACGGTGAGTCGCTGCTGGATATCCTTAAGCCCTGGGTTAAAAAACAAGGCCTTCGCGGTTCGAAGGTGTCCCTGGCTATTCCGCCTGCTCAAATCATTATCCGTAAAATGAGTATTCCCAGCACCAATGAAAAACAGCTGGAGCAGCTTGTGAAGCTGGAGGTAGAAACGGGTCTGCATCTGCCTTTTGAAAATCCGGTGTATGATTACGTTACAACAAGCGTGGATGAAAACCAGAGCCATCTGCTGGTATTTGCCGCGCCGCGCAAGCCGATTCAGGATTATATCGATATTCTGGAAGCGGCAGGTTTACGGGTGGGCAGTGTCGAGATTTCCGCTACGGCGTTAGCAAGAAGCATCATGCTGAATCAGGGCGAAGCCTTTGCAGAAACGATGCTGATCCATCTGGAGCAGTCACTGCTGGATATCTATATGTTCCGTGACGGAAATCCCGTCTTTATCCGTACGATTAACGTTGCCGATCTGCAAGCGGGCAGAGCGGAGCCGGTAGCTCCACCTATGCAGGAAGAGATCAAATTCAGGTCGGAGGCCGCCGCTACGCATGAGAGTGTGGAAGAACATCTGTCACCTGAACAGATGCTGGAGATTACAGCTGAAATCTCGCGGATGCTGAACTTCTACCAGTACAGCTTGCACGATGGAAGTACCCGGATCAGCAATGTACTGATTACAGGGACACCGGGCATCCGCAGCCAGTTGCATGAAGAGCTTAGCCAGTCTTTATCCGAACAAGAGATTATTCCGGTAAGTCTGGATCAGTTGGAGATCAGTGCGGCTAGAAGCCAGAACCTGCAATTGAACAGCTACCGGATTGCAACCGGAGCTGCACTGGGTTCAGGTGCACAGCATATTAATCTCTTGCCCCGTGAAGACCGTGAGGCCATGTTATTTCCCTATTTGGCCATTGCACTGGTCGGAATCTGGCTGCTGGGCATAGTGGGCACCGGGATCTTTTATGCAGCGAACAAGGGGCAGATTAACGATCAGTCGGAGCAGATCCAGGGTCTGCAGGACCGGAGCGCATTGCTTCAATTGGAGCTGGCCAAAGCTAATAACGGCGGTTCAGGCAAGCTGGACCGTAAAGCGGCCGTTGAAGAGATCCTGAAGTACAAGCTGAATATTGTTTCTGTATTAAATGAGCTGGCTTCCGGGCTGCCGCAAGGGGCTTCGCTTAGCAATATTGGTTATACGTACCTCAGCTCCATTGACCTGACCGTCAAGATGCTCAAAATGGAGGATGCTTCCGAATATCTCGCTGAACTGCGCAAAATGTCCTTCACGGTTGACGTGAGCATTCAGAAGCTGTCTGAAGGAGATCCGTCCGGAAATACGCAATCTCCAGCGACTCTAACGAGATTCTACACGGCAATATATCATGTGAATTTGGCGAAAAGCACGCAGCAGGATGCTGATGCAGCTAACCCGGGGGAGGCGGATGAAAATGGAACAAATCAATAAATACCGTTCGCCTATTGTGCTGGGGGTTCTTGTCCTGTTCCTGCTGTTGTTCGCGTTCTTCCTTCTGGGGTTCCAGCCTACAAACAGCAAGATTGCGGAGCAGGAATCAGAGATGTCGCAGCTGCAGCAGCAAAACAGCCTCATGGAGAATAAAATAGAAGAGCTGAACCGTTCGACGGTGAATGACGATGCTCAGGATGCGCTTCTGGCCCAGCTTCCGCGCGGTGACGACAGCGAGCAGCTTATTCTCGATCTGCGAGCCATCGGAACAATGACCAATGCCAGACTGAAAGATATCGGGTTCACGCTGGATGATACGAATCCCATTCAGGCTATGACCGGTTCCTCCGAAGTAGTGTTCCCTACCGTGAAGGCCCTGAAGATGACGGCCCTGGTGGAAGGAACTTACACTAATGTGCGAAGCTGGATGACGGCACTCCAGCTTCTGCCCCGCATTATTAATGTGGACGCGTTCAGTTTCCAGCACTCCAGCGATTCCGGCAACATTATTTCAGCCAATATTACTTTTACGGCCTACTATGAGAAGATGTCAGAACCCTCAGAAACTTCGGCACAAGTTGCGGTTCTGGATCAAGAGCAGCCCTGAGCTTAGGCAATCATAGGTAGTACTTATTTTCCCTATATAGTTCCATTTATTCCAGCTCTGGCCCCTATAAACAGGAGGCCGGAGCTTTTTTATGCTGTTTTGGGGTTTAACCGTTTACACATGGGGTAGTATTGGGTATTTTAGCTTACGGGCTATCGTAAGTTATATAGTACTTATCGCAGCAGTTGGAGAGAAATAGTTCTTCAATTTATAAAACAGGATTACAAGGAGGCAATCAGGATGAACAAAAAAATGTTGATCGGTTCATTAGCACTATCACTGGGTCTGGTTTCTGCGGGAAGCGGAGCGCTCGCGGCTTCGCCAGCGGTGGGAATAGAGGGAGTAAGAACAGTAGCGGTGTCTGCACCCGGCAAGGAAGGTCCCGCTACCATTAATAACCTTACGGTACGGAGTGTTATTCCGCTGGTAGTCCATGCCAAAGCACTGTATATGTACGCAAGCCGGGGAGGCAACGAATTCAAGCCGGAGTTATTCACCTACAAAACGCTTGAATACCGTTATCTGTCCAGTGACCTTGGCACGAAGCAGCAGCTGATGAACTATATTAAGAAAGCGTACACGCATAATGCTGCAGCTTTCTATGTACAGACACAGTTTCTGGAATATAACGGCAGAATGGCCCAGGTCCATGCGGACTTAGGCAATGCACTGGATTATACGAAGGCAACTGCCCGGATGATCTCAAAAACTGCACAAGCCGCAGTGTTTGAGCTGACAGTGCCAAGTGAGGGGTCAGATGGAGTTAACGAAACGGTAACGGTGAAGCTGAAGAAGGTGAACGGCTACTGGAGAATCGACATGTCGCCGGATACTCTTTTCTAGAGGGGATGGAGAAGTGCACTCAGTGCAGCAGCTCCGCAGGGTGAAGAATACCGGCAATCCGGCCTTGATCGGTCACGATAATACAGTCGTTTCTCATCGGTTCTGGACGCTGCATGGCTTCGGCCCAGAGTGTTTCAGCCGGGGTGGAGATGTCGGCCACCAGAGGTTTGCGGTTCATCAGCTGGGATACGGGTTCATGGTAGAATCTGTCCATGCCCATCCGGCCTGTAGCCTTGAGGAAGAAGCGTTCGCACATGATCAGTCCCACGGGTTCATTGCTGCTGCTGCGGACGATGATGCATTTGGACTCCGGATGCTGGAACAATACCCTCAAGGCTTCGCGGCAGGTAAGGGATGGCAGCACAGCCGGAGCCTGGCGGAGGATCGCGGACAGATTGGTGGTTGATGCTGTAGTCATAATATTTCATCCTTTCTGAAGAGGTCTACTTCAACTGTAGCGCGCAATCGTAAATTATAATGGCTTCCCGGGTAAGCCCTATGTAAAGGATGCCATTATTTATTAAAAAGCATGCTTGGGCTACAGTTTAAGTTTCCGCCTAATGTTACGCACGAACGGCTGTGCCTCCCTTTTTACAAGGAGGGCACAGCCGTTTTTACTTGCAGCAGCTTATTGGCCCTTTACCCCGTCCTCCACCAGCTGTCTGCCCGGGCATTATTTATTAAAAAGCATGCTTGGGCTACAGTTTAAGTTTCCGCCTAATGTTACGCACGAACGGCTGTGCCTCCCTTTTTACAAGGAGGGCACAGCCGTTTTTACTTGCAGCAGCTTATTGGCCCTTTACCCCGTCCTCCACCAGCTGTCTGCCCGGGGATTCCGGCTGCGCAGATTTGCTCATGCCGCCGCGGTTGATGGCAATGACGCGTTTCTGGGCGTAGTAGACATCACGGGAGAGCTTGTTCTTCTCCATGGCTTTGCCGTCAACATAGCGGGTAATGTAAGTCTCCACTACATAGCCGGTTTTGCCGGCCTGCAGTACCCTTGTTCCGCCCCGGGGGAGTGAGGCATCGCTCACATACTTATCGGCAGGAGGAAGTACCTCCACAGTCCGGGACTCCACGGAATAGGTGACGTTCTTCGGGAAGGTACCGAACAGCTTGACGGTCAGCGTGCGGCCCTGGACTGCGGATTTGATAATCAGATATTTGCCGGTATTGTTGCGGAAGCGGAAGTTAATATAGCCCTCGGCAAAAGTGGCATCCTGGCCTTTGGGCAGGTAGCTGACCGGAAGAGAATGGTTGCGCCGTTCAACGATCTCAAGCCCGGAGCGCAGCGCGGCATTATACAGGGTGCTGGAGACCTGGCAGATTCCCCCGCCCGTGCCGGGCTGCAGCTTGCCGTTTACAATCACCGGAGCCTCGCGGAAGCCATATTCCGCCTGGGCCTTCTGGATCGCTTTTCCGTAATCGAAAATAGCGCCAGGAGGCAGTATGGTCCCGTTGACGGCTTTGGCGGCTGCCTCCACATTGAAGCTGCGCCCGGGTCCGCTGGCCCCGAGTGAGGTGCTGAACTGGGTGATTTTTCGCTCGATGCCCTGATCCTTGAGCGCCTGCAGCGTGACATTCGGCTGCTTGACCGTTAAGGGCACCTCCAGCAAAATGCGTTTACCCTCCAGTGCCCCGTTGCCGGCAAGCCGGGTTGGTACGGCCGCCTGCAGGGCAAGCTCCAGCGCATGCCAGTCTACCTCGAAGGAGGTGGTCCCGGGAGTATAGACGACACGGTCATCACTGGTAATCTGCCGCACCGCGTCAACAGGAACGCCGAAGGATTCTTTTTCCCATGCCGGACTTAGGCTGTTCATGAGCTGCGAAATCTCCAGATGAATTCCGATATTCCAGTTCCCGTTCCAATTGTACCGGGCCTGTACCCGGTCCATTAGCGGACCGTCCGTCAGCGTCTTCAGGGCGCGCCGGAATTCCTGGGCTTCATAGGTTACCCCTGCCTGCTGCAGTGAGACACTCAGCCCGGTATCCCCCTTGGCCTTCAGGGTGAGCGGCGTAGCTTCCAGCGCCTGAAGTCTTGCCTCCAGCGCGGCCCGCACCTCGGTGATGTCCTGGCCGCTGATATCCCAGCCGGCAATGGCTGTTCCCTTGGGCAGGGTGGTCTGGGTGCCATATAAATGAAACCCTCCGGCAACCAGCGAGCCGGCCAGAATCAGGCCGAAGCCCGCGATGAGGGCAGCGTGTACTTTTTTCATAAGCAATCTCCTTCTGTAGGGGCGGATTTGCGCCGGAAGCGGCGCGGGCCATGGGATCAAGTCTTAAAGAACGCCTGGGAATGCCGATATATATAAGAGCAGAAGCTGGAGTTAACCTGATATTATTATGTATATGTAAGGATTCGGTAAAACTTTCGGGTACTCAAGGGGTTAGGGATTTGTTACAATAGATACGCCTGCGATAATAATGCAGTTTATGGAAGCTTCCGCAGTTTGGTGTCGATAAGATAAGGCCCGGCGGAATATGTCAGAATCGGGAAGTGATAAGATGATCGAGATGCAGGATGTATGGAAGACCTATCCTAACGGAACCCACGCGCTCCAGGGGATATCTGTCAAGATCGACCGTAATGAGTTCGTCTATATCGTCGGACCGTCCGGCGCAGGTAAATCAACGTTCATGAAATTAATTTATAGAGAAGAAACACCGACCAAAGGACAGATCTCTGTAGGCGGGTTCAATATCGGCAAGCTCAAGCCCCGCAAGATTCCTTATGTCCGCCGCAACATCGGCGTGGTGTTTCAGGACTTCCGCCTGCTGCCGAAGATGACGGCTTATGAGAATGTCGCTTTTGCCATGGAGGTTATCGAGGCGCCGAAGAAGGTTATCAAGAAACGTGTGAATGAAGTGCTCGATCTGGTGGGACTGCGCAGCAAAGCGGGACGTGAGCCCTCACAGCTCTCAGGGGGAGAGCAGCAGCGGATCGCCATTGCCAGAGCCATTGTCAACAACCCTTCCGTCATTATTGCGGACGAGCCTACAGGCAACCTGGACCCGGAGACCTCATGGGGCATTATGCAGCTGCTGGATGAGATTAATTTTCGCGGAACAACGATCGTAATGGCTACCCACAACAGGGATATTGTCAACAAAATGCGCAAACGGGTGCTGGCTATTGAGAACGGGACGATTGTCAGAGACCAATTGAGAGGGGATTACGGTTATGAGTTTTAAAACCTTCTTGCGGCATGTGCGGGAAGGCTTCAAAAACGTATTCCGCAACGGCTGGATGTCAGTGGCCTCCATCACGTCCATCGTTGTCTCTCTCTTCGTGCTCGGAGTGTTTATATTGCTGGTGCTCAATGTCAATGAAGTAGCGGACAAAGCAGACAGCCAGGTGCAGATCAACGTGCATCTGACGCTGAATACGGACCAGAAAATGCGGGAGAAGCTGGAAAACGAAATCGGCAGTATGCCGGAAGTCAGCAAGGTGGAGTTCGTCTCCAAAGAACAGGGTTTGAAGGAATTCCGTGAAGATATGGGGCCGGATGCCGCCGAGCTCCTGGAAGGTTTTGATGAAGATAATAATCCGCTGCCGGACAAGCTGCTCGTAGAGGTGATCGAGCCGACAACTGTTCCGTTTGTAGCTGAGAAGATAGAAGCACTGAACAAGAGCCATGAAGAGCAGCCGATCTACAAAGTGAATTATGGCAAAGGCTCCGTGGAGACCTTGTTTAAAGTGACTAAGGCTGTGCGCAACATCGGGTTTATTTTTGTGGCAGGTCTGGCGCTGATGTCCATGTTCCTGATCTCGAACACCATCCGCGTAACGATTCTCGCCCGCCGTAAGGAAATCGGCATCATGAAGCTCGTAGGGGCAACGAATTATTTTATCCGCTGGCCGTTCTTTATTGAAGGTGCACTCATCGGGCTGATCGGCTCGCTGGTTACTTCGGGTGCGCTGTATGTTGGCTATAGCAGTCTGGTGTCTTCCGTGCAGGGAGATCCGATGCTGGGGCTGCAGCTGATCCCATTTGAAAATATCTGGCTGCTGCTGTGCGGACTGCTGGTTGGCCTCGGAGTATTGATTGGTGTGTGGGGAAGTACCGTATCGATCCGCAAGTTCTTGAAGGTATAGCATAAATAAAATTCACATTTGAACAAAGGACGGGGAGTGCGAGTTGAAGAAGATTGTCGCCGGAATAGCCGTAATGTTGCTGGCTGTCACAATGTTCGGGCCCTCTGACGGATATGCGAAGAAAACAAGTGTTGCCGAGATAGACAAGCAGCTGAAGCAGCTGCAGCAGGAGGTCAAGGCGGCCAAGGCGGCGCAGGAGAAGGCGGCATCCCGCAATCAGGAAGCGCAGCACTATAAGAATAAGACCACGCTGAATCTCCAGTATGTGCTGGACCAGATTGACCAGGTGAAGGGTGAGATGACGACCATTTCCGGTAAAATCGCCAGTACGGAGGAGTCGCTTAATGTGACGGCAACTGAACTGGACGATGCAGAGGCACGTGTGGCTTCCCGCGAAAAGCTGCTGGAATCGCGTGTCCGCCTGATGTACACGGATGGTGCAGTCTCTTATCTGGATGTGCTGCTGTCTTCCACCAGCTTCTCGGATTTCCTTGACCGGGCCGATTCCCTGAAGATGATCGTGGATCAGGATCAGGATCTGCTGGTGCAGCATAAGCTGGACAAGCAGACGGTTATTGCGAAGAAGCAGGAGCTGGAGGGGCAATACGCCCAGGCTAAGCAGCTGTACACCGATCTGGAGTCGCAGCGCAGTGTGCTGAAGGAGAAGGAAGCGGAGAAGCAGGAGCTAATCGCTTACTACGATGAAGAGATTCAAGAGGCTGAGGTGATCTCCGAAGAGCAGAATGCCAAGCTGGTGCAGCTGGCCAGCAACCGCTCTGCCCTGGAGGAGCAGAAGGACAAGCTTAAGGCTGAGGAAGCAGCACGCCGGGCAGCGGCCGCCAAAGCTGAAGCGGCACGCCGGGCGGCCCCCGCGGCCCGCCGGGCGGCCGCTGCAGCTGCCAAAGCGGCTAAGGCCGCCAAGTCTGCGAGCAGCGGCGGAAGCTCCATTGCCAGCGTAGAGGAATATGCCGGCGGTGACGGGCCGTTCCTGCTGCCGGTAGGCTCGGCGCGTGTCTCTTCGCCTTATGGTGTCCGGACGCATCCGGTTACAGGTGAAGTCGGTAAAATGCATACCGGCGTAGACTTTGCAGTTCCGCAGGGTACGAATATTCATGCGGCGGATTCCGGTACTGTCCTGGTGGCGGAATGGTGGAGCGGCTACGGCTATTGTGTAATCATTGACCATGGCGGCGGTGTATGGACGCTGTATGGACATATCCGCGAAGGCGGAATCAAGGTGAAACCGGGTGAACGGGTAGAGCGCGGACAGACCATTGCCGAATCCGGTGCTACCGGACGCGTGACCGGCCCGCATCTGCATTTCGAAGTGCGGGTCGACGGCAAGACAGTTAATCCTATGCCGTATCTGTAAATTTAAGCTCTAATAAATATAATTTCATTCAGCGGCATATACTGGAAGAGATGCCGTTTCTCATGGAACGGACCCTTGCGGGTGATAAGATGGACAAGAAGGGACGGTGGGAACATCATGTTAAAGAAGAGTACCGCGGCCTTTATGATCGTCGCCGCGCTGCTGTGCGGCAGCCTGCTGACCCTGGGCGTGACCGGCTATGCGCATGTATTCGGACAAGCGGCAGGCGAGGGAATTGCGACGGTCCTGCAGACAGCCGGACTGCAAGACAAGGAATCCAAGAAGCTAGGTACCGCCCTCAGCCTGATCGAGAGCAATTATTATGAGACCGTGGACCGCGAGAAGCTGATCGACGGCGCTGTCAACGGTATGATGGAAGCACTGGGCGACCCTTATTCCAACTATATGGGCAAGGAAACGGCAGCAAGATTCGAAGAGAGTATCGAAGGCTCCTTCTCGGGCATCGGTGCTGAAGTCTCCTCGGATAACGGCAAGGTCGTTGTAGTCTCGCCGATCAAAGGTTCACCGGCTGAGAAGGCCGGCATTCAGGCCAAGGATGTAATCCTCTCCGTTAATGGGGAATCGCTGGAGGGGCTGGAGCTTAATGATGCTGTAGCCAAAATCCGCGGCCCCAAGGGAAGCGATGCAACCCTGAAGATTCAGCGTACCGGTACAGCAGAGCCGCTGGAATTCGTCATTACCCGCGATGATGTGAGACTGGAAACGGTCTATGCTACGATGGAGAAGGACAATATCGGAGTGATCGAGGTTACGCAATTCTCACAGAATACTGGGAAGCGGTTCGAGGAAGAACTGACCAAGCTGGAAACACAAGGCATGAAGGGACTTGTCATTGATGTCCGCAATGACCCCGGCGGTGTGCTGCCGGTCGTTATCGAAATGGCAGAGCAGTTTGTACCGGCCGGCAAAGCAATCGTGCAGGTCGAAGACAAAAACAAGCAGCGCGAGGTCAGCACCTCAAAGGGCTCCAGTAAAAAGTATCCGGTAGTTGTGCTGATGAATAAAGGCAGCGCGAGCGCTTCGGAGATCATGGCAGGAGCACTGCAGCAATCTGCGGGTGCGAAGCTGATCGGTGAGGACTCGTTCGGGAAAGGCACCGTCCAGACCAGCTTCGAAGAGCAGCTGGGTGACGGCAGTCTGCTGAAGATTACGATTGCCAAGTGGCTGACACCAGACGGCACCTGGATTCACGGCAAGGGCATCAAGCCGGATATTGCGGTCGCCCAGCCGGATTACTTCTCGGTGGCGCCGATTAATAAGAGTGTAACGCTGCAATATAATATGAACAGCACGGATGTCAAAAGCGCACAGACGATGCTGGATGGTCTGGGCTATAAGCCGGGCCGCAAGGATGGATATTTCGATGCCGGCACCAAGGAAGCGGTCAAGAAATTCCAGAGCACCTCGAAGCTGAAGGCAACAGGCGTGATTGATGCCAAGACCGCAGAAGCGCTGGAGCTGGCGCTGATTAAGGTCATTCAGGACCCGGCCAAAGACAATCAGCGGAATAAGGGAATCGAAGAGATCCGGAAGGAAATCAAGGCTACGGCGTCGAACAAGTAAGAAGGCTGATTCCAGCCTTCTTTTTTTCTACAAATAGAAGAAAGTTTATGTTGTACGCTAAAGGCTGATGGCGATACAGGGTATTGCTGCTTCGATAACATAGACTCATTTTAGAGGACGCCTAATACATTTCCACTGGTCCCGGACGATAAGGAGTGTGACGAACGGTTTGAATGTGATGTTGGAACTGCTTGCTAGCTGGGGTACAGCGGTCATTCATCTGCTGATTCAGCCTTATTACTATATCGCTCTTATATTTATTGCACTCTATTACCGCAGGCAGGTTGCGCTGGAGAGGAAGCTCATCCATGTGAAGCTGCACAGCTGGGGCCGGGAAACGTGGCGGACGGTGTGGACTGGCGGGGTTGCGGGACTTGTGGTTTCCTTAGCAGCTGTAGCCTTGGGTATCTCTTTGTCCTATACGGCTGTAGCCTGCATCTGGGTGGTCAGTCTGGTATTAATGCTTTTTCGTGTGCGCTATTTATGCTTTGCGTATTCTATAGGTGTGCTGGGAATTGTACAGTTTGTTCTTTCGTTCTTTCCGGATACGCTGCAGAGCGGAGCCGCGGGAACGATTGCCGGGGCGCTGCGGGAGATGGATATCCCGGCGCTGCTGGTGCTGGCCGCGCTGCTCCATCTGGCTGAAGCGCTGCTGGCGCGCTGGCAGGGCGCCAGGCTGGCGACCCCGCTCTTCCTTGCCGGCAAGCGCGGCAAGGTGGTTGGCGGCTACCAGCTGCAGGCCTTCTGGCCGCTGCCGCTGTTCCTGCTGATTCCCCCGGGTGCGGGAATCGGTGAACTGCCCTGGCATCCGCTGCTGGGCGGGGCCTTAGGCCTGGTCTCCCTGCCGGTCATCATCGGCTTCAGCGAGATGACCCAGGGCATGCTGCCCGGACGCAAGGCGGCCCGCACTTCAGGACGGCTGCTGGTGTACAGCATCGTCCTGCTCGGCTTAAGCCTGCTTGCGGACTGGTGGAGCCCGCTGACCCTGGTCGCGGCGCTAAGTGCAGTGCTCCTGCACGAAGGGTTAAGCTGGTACAGCGCTCTGGAGGAGCGCAGTATCAGTCCCGTCTTCGTGCATCCCCCGGCCGGCCGCAAGGTGCTGGCTGTGCTGCCGGGCAGCCCTGGGCAGGAGCTGGGCATCCTGCCCGGCGAGGTCCTGCTGAAGGTCAACGGGGTCCTGTTGACCGGCGCGGCGCAGCTGCATGAGGCGCTGCGCATGAATTCGGCGTTCTGTAAGCTGGAGGTGCTGAACCGCGAAGGCGAGAGCAAATACCTCCAGCGCGCAATCTACGATGGCGATCACCATCAGCTCGGCATCATTCTGGTGCCGGAGCCGGACGGAAGCGTGACCGCAGAGGCCAAGCCGTCCAGCATCTTCAGCATCATCGGGATGCAGACGGGAACCCGCCAGCGGGGGCATACGCCCGGACGGCGGGGCCGGAAGAAGCCTGCCTCCTCTGCGGAGGCTAAGCAGAAATCTGCCGGAGTCTGACGGGGCAGCATAGAAGAATGAAACGGTGAAAGGCCAGTTCTCCCTGATTATCATCCAGGGAGAACTGGGAGGCTAAGCAGAAATCTGCCGGAGTCTGACGGGGCAGCATAGAAGAATGAAACGGTGAAAGGCCAGTTCTCCCTGATTATCATCCAGGGAGAACTGGCCTTTTTTTAGAAAAGTTAAGAGATTACATGTTAATTGTGCAACTAGAAGACGCCCTCATCCCGCAAACCCGCCAATCCGGCAGAAATCCTGCACAAAGTACAACAATGTGCGCTCAGTAGCCGCCAATCCGGCGGAATTCCTGTATGAAATACAACAATGTGTGCTCAGCACCCGCCATTCCGGCGGAAATCCTGCAAAAAGTACAACAATGTACCCTATTACCCGCCAACCCCGCAGAATTCTTGCATTACGTACAACAATGTGTTCCGGTTACCCAAACCCGGCCAAACCGCCACCCTATGATTCATTCCAACTCGTATACGCCAAATTTAATGTCCATCACAAAAGTCCCCTTGCTCTCTCCACCTGAAATCTCTTGAAATCTCCAGAAATCGAGACTACCCTCCTGAGGATGAATCGCCGTTTCCGCATGTACTACCCGAGCCGCTACTGAGCCGCTCCGAGCCCCTACCCAAGCCCCTACCGGTTCCCCTGACTCTTCAAATAGAGAATGGCGATCTGTGTCCGGTCCCGCAGCCCGAGCTTGCTGAGGATATCGGTAATATAGTTTTTGACCGTGCCTTCGCTTAAGAACAGCTTCCCGGCAATCTCTTTATTGGTAAGTCCCTCTGCAATCGAGGACACTATGGTCAGCTCTGCTTTAGTCAGCCCGTAGGATTCCAGAGCCTGCCTATGGGCGGCTTCCTGACGGACAGGCGGCTGGAGGAAGCCGGCCAGTTTGCGGGCGATATCCGGATGAATGAGCATGTTACCCTCATGAACAGTCTTGATGCCCTGAATGATCCGGTCCGGCGGAATGTTCTTGAGCAGATAACCGCTGGCTCCGTTACGCAGTGCTTCAATGATATATTCATCATCGTCGAAGGTAGTCAGCATCAGAACGGCTACGTGCGGATAAGCTTCTTTGATTAGGCGTGTGCCTTCCACACCGCCGCAGCCCGGCATCCGGATATCCATGAGTGTGACATCAGCCCCGCAGCCTGGCGTCGCCAGCAAAGCGAGCGCTTCAAAGCCATCCCCTGCCGTACCGGCCACCTCAATCTCAGGGTCCAGCCCAACCAGCACCTTCAAGCTCTCACGGATAAAAGAGTCGTCGTCCACGATCAATACTTTAATCATCCTATGCTTAGCTCCTTCTCACTGTAATTGGGGCTCCGCCAGCCCATAACTAATACTGAAAATCCTCTCCTTGCCTGTACACAGGCAACCGGGTAATGACTGTGAACTGCGGCACAGGCTGCAGCTCCAGGGTTCCGCCGATCAGGACGGTGCGTTCCGTCATACCGGTTAGACCCATGCCTCCGCCGCTTTGCAGTTTATGCAGAGCGTCTTCTTCGGGCAGCCGGCCGTTATTTCCTGCCTCCATCATGATCTCGTGATCCCTATACGATAAGGTAATCCAGACAGAGTCCGCCTTGCCGTGCCGCAGCGCATTGGTGATGGCTTCCCGGGCGTTTTTGTAGAGCACGACCTGAATGCTCGGGTAGAGCGGATAAGGAATCCCCTGCACAGTATAGGAGGTTGCAATGCCGGTATCACGGCCTACCTCCTCCAGCAGCCGGTCGAGCGCATACGCACCTTCAAGCTGCGGCGTATAGTTGATCCGCTTCAGCGCAGCCCGCATATCGTCCATACTGGCCGAGAGCTGGTCCCGGACCTGATGCATCATGCCAAGGCCAGTTTCGGGAGCAGCCGGCAGTGTATGGATGGCGGCTTCTGTCATCATTTTGACCCGGATTAGCCGGTGTCCGATATCATCATGCAGCTGGCGTGCGATCCGCACCCGTTCCTCCGCTTGCGCGGCAACCTCTACCTGCGAGGTGAACTGGAGCAGGCGCGAGCGTGTTTCCTGAAGCTCGAAATGCTTCTTGCGCAGCTCATCGTAGAGAAACAGGGTATCTGTGCGGCCGCGTCCCGTCCGGATCAGCTGTATATTCAGCGCGGCGGCCAGCAGGAAGGTAAGGTTCGTGAACGCCTGCACAGCCGGGGCAGCATCGCGGAAGGCAACATTGAGCAGCACCAGGTGAATACAGAAGAAGGCTATTGCCGTGTTCTTACGCTGCAGCCAGGAGTAGGACAGTACCGCCGACAGAGCCGGAAAAATCATCAATGTGTTGTACTGGTAACACAGCCAGGCTGTGTAGATCAGCTCAATGCCCCCGGTGAGCAGAGGGAAGGGCTGCGGCAGTTTTGTGCCAAGCGTTGCGATCAGGAGCAGCAGGAGGAAATGAAGCGTGAACTGTTCATAGTCGGCGTACTCATAGACATAGATAGATAGTACTGCAGGAATGATAATGAGACCGTAACGCAGCATATTCAGTTCTCTGGTCAATTAGGGTCATCCTTTTTTAAAATGAATTTATATGTTTTACTCGATAACTTATCCTTCTATCCCTTCTCAGGTATCTCCATCTTAGCATAAGAGCGCCATCGTTCAGGAGATGACTTTGGTCACCTCCAGAGGATGACCTTCTGTACCTTCGGCCGCGCCTTCACTGCGCTACAATGAGAATACGAGAACTAAGGGAACAGGAGCGATGGCAAATGGCACTTGCGATATTAACCGATGTGGTGAAAAGGTATGACAGCAAACTGATCGTGGACCATGTGAATTTCAGTCTGCAGGAAGGTGAAATATTCGGTCTGCTCGGCCCTAATGGTGCCGGGAAAAGCACAACAATCAGCATGATCTGCGGTCTGCTTAAGGCGGACAGCGGCGAGATTATGATCGATGGCCTGTCCGTAAGGGAGAAGCCGCTGGAGGTTAAGAAGCGTATAGGGCTTGTCCCTCAGGAGCTGGCTTTATACGAGAATATGTCGGCGGCAGAGAATGTAAGCTTTTTTGGAAAGCTGTATGGCCTGCGCGGGAAGCTGTTGAAGGAACGGATTCAGGAAGCGCTGGAATTCACAGGTCTTAGCGACCGGGCCAGGGATAAGCCGTCCACCTTCTCGGGGGGGATGAAACGGCGCCTCAATATCGCCTGTGCCATCATGCACCGGCCGCGCCTGATCATTATGGATGAGCCGACCGTCGGCATTGATCCGCAGTCCCGCAATCACATTCTGGAGTCGGTCAAAACACTGAATAAGCTGGGTTCAACGATTATCTATACCAGCCACTATATGGAAGAGGTAGCAGCGGTCTGTGACCGGGTGGCGATTATGGATAAAGGTCATATTATTGCCTGCGGCACGGAGAGCGAACTGCGGGAACGGGTAGCCCATGAGGAGAAAATAGTGGTTAAGGCGGCGAATATCACTCCAGCTCTAATTAACGAGCTTCGTCAGCATCCACGGATTAGCCGGGTGGAGGTTGTGCAGGATGCTGTGGAGATGTATCTGCCTTCTTCACAAAATGAGCTGCAGGACATTCTGTTTATTATCGCCAAGCATGAAGGGGTAATTGCCTCCCTTAACATTGAAGAGCCGGATCTGGAGACGTTGTTCCTCAGTCTGACCGGGCGGACATTACGGGATTAGAGAGGAGGACAGCGAGATGAATACCTGGACCATTATGATCTATGAACTGCGCAGATTGTTCCGCTCACGTTCGATGCTGCTTAATATGTTTCTGCTGCCGCTGGTGCTGATCTTTCTGCTGGGGGCCTCGCTCTCCGGGGTGGTGGGTGTGAAAGAAGCCGATGAGATCGACCCAGTACGGGTAGCTGTTGTGAATGCCGCAGGCGGAGAAGCAGGGACCTCTGCTATGATAACCGCTTTTCTGGAGGTACCGGAAGTGAAGGATCTCATCATCGCCCACAAGCCAGAGAGCCGGGAGGCGGCAGAAAGCGGGCTTCGTACAGGCAAATACGCCTATGCGGTCATTGTCCCTTCCGGCTTCGATGAAGAGGTGCAGCGCGGAGAACACGCCCGGCTGGAGTTTATTCTCGGCAAGGATCATACCGATAATCTGGTGGCGGGAACGGCTTTTGACAATTTTCTCAGTACGATCAATTACAAGCAGTCGGCAGCGGTAGCGCTTGGGCCGAAAGCACTTGCAGTTCCTCCGGTAACGGCAGAGACAGGGGCAGTGGTGATGGGTGATCTGAATAACGGGGGTAAAACCTATACAGCCTCCCAGTTCTACGCGGCTTCCATGCTGATGATGTTTCTTCTGTACACCGGGCTGACGGTAACGGGCTCTCTCTTCAGTGATAAAGAGAACCATACGCTTTTTCGGATCAATTCGATGCCGGTCAAGGGCTCCCAGCTGTTTATCGGCAAAATGCTGGGGGTAGGCCTGGTCAGCATCCTTCAGTGTCTGGCGATCATTGTGCTGTCAGACCGGCTGTTCGGTGTCTATTGGGGCAACCGGCCGGGACTTCTGTTGTTGTTCTGCCTGTTGATGATCATCGCGTCCATGACGTTCTCCATTGTCATCTGCCTGTTCAGCAAAACTTCGGCCAGCGCAACGAATGTTATTAATGTTCTGACCGTAGTGATGACCTTCGTCAGCGGGGGGATGGCTCCGCTTCCTGATTCCTGGGTGAACAGCATCGGTGCATTCACAGTCAACCATTGGGCACAGCAGGCGATTATCCGCATGATGCTCCATTCCGGTCTGAAGCAGATTCTGCCGAACTTATGGGTGATGTGTCTGATTTGTGCAGTTCTGCTGTGTGTAATGACTGTCTCATACCGGAAGGTGGGCTACCATGAATAAAATAATAACCATTGCCTGGAATATGATCCGGCGAAGCCTTGGCTCTGTCAAAGGGGTGCTGATATTTATTCTGCTGCCCAGTGTTGTGGTTGCAGGAATCATTTCACTCACTGGGGGCGTTGGCGATGGTCCGGTGACCATATTGTACGCCAATATGGATACGGGTGCTGCCGGAAAGCATCTGCTCTCCGAACTGGAGCAGACCGGCGATTACAAGTTAGAGCAGCGCAGGGATGAGGCGGCATTGAAGGAAGCGGCGATCGGGCAGGAGGGGGCGGCAGGGATATGGATTCCAGAGGGGTATTCAGCCGCCCTGATTGCCGGGCAGGAGCCGCAGATTAGCATCTATGAGCTTCGCGCGAGCGAGAGCTCGATTATCGTCAAGATGAAGGTCAATGCGATTGCCGGAAACATGGCTGAAGCTGCGCATGCCGTTGCTGCGCTCAGCGGCTGCACGGCAGCAGATCAGCAGGCGCAGTTCGCTGCTGTGCTGAAGCAGGCGGAGCAGCATCATGTGGGAAGCATTCGTACGGATTATGATTTATACCCCCGGGAGACGCTGGGTGTGATTACCGGTCTGACGCTCATGTTCCTGATGACACTGGTGACAAGCTCCGTGTCCCTGATCAACGATGACCGCCGGGGGCGCACGATGATGCGGATGTTCAGCGCCCCGGTCCGCTCTTACGAAATTGCCCTCGGCAATTTCCTAGGCAGCTTTCTCGTAGGGATTATTCAGATCATCGTGGTGCTCTCGCTTGGGAAATGGATACTGCGCTACGATTATGAGATGCCGATGTTTCTCTACTTCCTGGTTCTGGCCGCATTCATGCTGGTATCCATGGGCATCGCCAGCACCGTAGCGGGACTGATCCGTAATCCGCGCAATGCCGGCATGCTCAATTCGCTGATCCTTATACCCACCTGTATGCTGGGCGGCTGCTTCTGGCCGATCTCGATCATGCCGGATTATATGCAGAAGCTAGCTAATTTCACACCGCAGAAATGGGCCATCCAGGCGGTAGATATCGCCGCAACGGGCGGAGGCTGGAACGAGCTGTGGCTGCCTTTTGCCATTCTCGGCCTGATGGCGGCAGTCCTGCTGACGATTGGCTCCACCATACTGCGTCCGAATGAAGCGGGAATCAGTGGCTGAGATTAAATAAGCATGGCGGTTTACAGCCATTATCATTAAAGTTATACTAGAGGTAATAGTTTGACCCGAACTGAATATTTATGTGTTTTTAGGAGGAGCCTGTCACCAAGGGCTCCTCTTTGTCTTTTTTAGGGGCCAATATAGACAAAAGGAGTAGAGTACATCATGGAATTCATCTTATATTTGCTGTTGATTCTGTTATTCACCAAGCTGGCCGGGGAACTGTCTGTGCGGCTGGGGCAGCCTGCCGTGCTGGGCAAGCTGATTGTCGGTATCCTGCTGGGACCGGCGGTGCTGGGCTGGGTGCAGGACGGCGAGTTCATTCACTACATGTCGGAGATCGGTGTGCTGCTGCTGATGTTCATCGCCGGACTGGAGACTGACCTCGATCAGCTGCGCAAAAACTGGAAGTCTGCTTTCGCGGTAGCGGTTGGCGGTATTATCCTGCCGTTCGCAGGCGGCTTTGCCATCGGGGAATGGTTCGGCTTCGCGTATCATAACGCGCTGTTCCTGGGGGTGATTATGAGTGCTACTTCGGTCAGTATCTCCGTTCAGGTGCTCAAGGAGATGAACCGGCTGAATACGCCGGAAGGCTCCACAATTCTGGGTGCGGCGGTTGTCGATGATATTCTGGTAGTGGTTCTGCTCGCGGTGCTGATGAGCTTTTTCGGTACGGGCGATGATATTTCGATAAGTCTGCTGATCGGCAAAAAGCTGCTGTTCTTCGCCGTCGCTGTCCTTGCAGGCTGGCTGGTTGTACCCCGGGTGATGCGGTGGCTTGCTCCGCTGCGGGTGACCGAAGCGACGATCACGGCCGCCCTGGTGATTCTGTTCGGATATGCTTATTTCGCTGAAATGATGGGGATGGCCGGAATTATCGGCGCTTTTGCTGCCGGGATTGCCATTGCACAAACCTCCTTCAAGCATGTGGTGGAGTCCAAAGTAGAGCCGATTGCTTACTCGCTGTTTGTGCCGGTCTTTTTTGTCAGCATCGGTCTCAGTGTCAGCTTTGAGGGCCTCGGCAGCCAGCTCGGATTCATGGTGGTGCTGTCACTGGTCGCTATTCTGGCTAAGCTGCTTGGCGGCGGAATCGGCGCACGCCTTACCGGCTTCAATACCCGCTCATCACTGGTCATTGGTACGGGAATGATCTCCAGAGGCGAGGTCGCCCTGATCATTGCGGCCACGGGGCTTGAGAGCGGGCTGCTGCTGCCGCAATATTTCACCGGCGTTATCATTGCTGTAATTATTACTACACTGGTGACACCGCCGCTGCTAAAGAGTATGTTCCGGGAAGAAGCGGTACGGAATTCGCCTTAATTGCTATGCGGCGATACCAGGTTATTCTTTAACAGGCTGTCCTCTACAGGGCAGCTTTTTTGCGTTGTACCTCTGGAAGGAGCCGCCACCCGCCTTAAGACCGAGAACGAAACCCTCCGCCGGACCGTTTTGGCATCAGCCCAAAGCTTCTACACTTAAGCAAGAATCTGCAGCTCATACATAAGAGAACAGACATAAAGAGTTCAATACATTTGATGAAATGGAAGGGGTAAAAGAAATGACATGGCTTACGAAATGGTCGTTTGGCAATAAGGGGGCAGTCGGGCTGCTGGTGGTTATGGCGCTTGTGGTCGGTATTATGAGTTATACCTCGCTGCCGATGGAATTCATGCCGGAGGCAGATAATCCTCAGGTGACCGTTGCGGTTCTGGGTCCTGGCCAGGATGCGCATGCGATGGAGACGCAAGTGACGAAGCCGATTGAGGCTGCGACCTCACTGGTGAAAGGCAAGACGGAGCAGATGTCCACTTCCGCTGACGGCTATGCCAAGGTGGATATTTATTTTGACGGCAAAACCAATATGAAGGAAGCGGCGCAGGAGGTTGAGAAGGCAGTTCATGCCCTGCAATTCCCGCAAGGCGTGATGGACCCGTTCATCATTCAGCTGAATACCTCGATGATTCCTGTGTCGCAGGTCACTGTAGCGTTCGATGAAGGGCTCACCAAGGAGAATCTGGAGATTGCCGAGAACAAGATCCTTCCCGAGATGCAAAAAATAAAAGGTGTAGCGAGCGTAGCCCTCTACGGCAAAACTTCTCCGCAGGTCCGGGTGAAGCTTGATCCGGCAGCAATGGCTGCGAAGGGAGTAAACACGGCGCAGGTCATGGGATTGCTTCAGGGCCGCAGCGTATCGGCATCTGTGGGTGAACAGACGATTGGCGGCCAGACGGGCAATGTGAACGTGGTTTCATCCATTGAGAGCGTCGATACGCTTCAAAAGCTGCCGGTGGCAGCGGGAGTAACACTAGGAGATATTGCTGCTGTCGAGCCCAAGCTGGACCAAGAGAGTGTGAGCCGCTCGAACGGCAAGGATGTATTATTTCTCATTATCACCAAAGAAGCAAGTGCCAACGCGGTGGATGTGGGCGACAAGGTGCGCAGTACAGCAGAGGAGCTTAGCGCCAGCGTCAAAAATGCCGAGGTATCCATGATCTTCAGCACTTCGGATATGGTCGTGACTTCGGTAAACAGCATGCTGCGTGAGGTGCTGCTCGGCGCTTTATTCGCCACGATTGTGATCCTGATCTTCCTCCGCAATGTACGGGCAACGCTGATTACGGCTATCTCCATTCCGTTATCACTGGCGGTTACCTTGTACCTGCTGAAGGTGTCCGGGATCACGCTGAATATAGTTACGCTGGGCGGCGTTGCCGTTGCGGTTGGACGGCTGGTCGATGACAGTATCGTGGTGATCGAGAACATCTACCGGCGGATGCAAAAAGAACGCTTGTCCCGCGAAATGGTAGTCAGCGCAACTGGAGAGGTCGCCCGGGCGATTACTACCTCTACGATTGCCACGGTAGCAGTATTCCTGCCGATGGGGCTGCTGCGCGGCGGGCTGCAAGCCTTCCTGCTGCCGTTTGCCCTGACCGTCACTTACTCGCTGCTGACCTCGCTGATAGTTGCCTTAACGGTAGTACCGCTGCTCAGCTCCTGGCTGCTGAAGGGCTCCTCCTTGAAGGAGCATGAGCCTTCCCGCAAGTTCAGCCGCTTCCTGGAGTGGAATCTGCAGCGGAAGTGGATTACGTTATCCCTCGGACTGCTGCTGCTTGTGGGTTCCATTGGCGCCTATGTCACGATGCCCAAAGGGGCGCTCGATGCTACAGATGCCAGCACGGTAACCGTTCAGCTGGTCTATCCGAATGATGTGCCAGTATCAGAGGTGCTGGAGAACGGCAAGCAGCTGGAAGCTGAGCTGATGAAGCAGCCGCAGGCGGAGATCGTTATTATGCAATCCGGCAACAGCGCGGACTCGGCACAATGGGGCAATGTGGTTTCGCTGACGCAAGTGGATTATACCATCATGATGAAGGAAGATACCGATGCGCAGGCGTTCATGGATCATGTCCGCAGCTTGCAGTCTTCCTATGACGGAGCAGCATTGACCGTGGGAGCAGCCAGTATGATGGGCTCCAGCTCAACCAATGAATACATTGATATTGTGGGCGATGATCTTCCGGCCATTAATGCGGTTGCCAAGGAAGTCGCTGCCAAAGTGAAAACAATCGAAGGCGTAGGGAAGGTAGCCAGCAACATGGAGGATACCAAGCCGGTGTTTGCGTTCAAAGTAAATCCCGCTGTGGCAAATGCCCAGGAAATCTCCATGCAGCTTAGTGCGATGCTGAATCCGGTTCCGCTGGGCCAGATCGAGCTGGATGGTTCCCCTGCCTCAGTAGTGCTGGAGCCAGTGGTTCAGCCTGCATCGCAGCAGGATCTGCAGAAGATTACGCTTATGACATCCGCCGGCCCGCAGCCGCTGTCACAAGTGGCAGAGCTTACGGTCACCGACCAGCCGGCAATGCTGTATCATAAAGACGGCAAGCCTTATGTACGGATTACCGCAGAGGCAGATCCGAAGCGGGTCTCGGAGATCGGTGCAGATATTAAAGCGGAGACTGACAGCATTACCTTGCCAGAGGGAGTAACCCTGTTCGCAGGTGGTGCCTCGGCCGATCAGGCCGGAGATTTCAGTGACCTGGGCATGACCGCATTGATCTCAATTGGTCTGGTATACCTGATCATGGTATTGACCTTCAAGACGCTGCGTGCGCCTCTGGCGATTATGTTCTCCCTGCCGCTCGCAGCAATCGGGGCTATCGTAGCCCTGCTGATCTCGGGCGTGACCCCTGACTTCACCGCATTGTTCGGCGCATTAATGCTCATCGGCATCGTCGTCACCAATGCGATCGTGCTGATCGACCGCATTAAGCATAATGAGGAGCATATGACGGTCCGCGAAGCCATTCTGGAAGCAGCCGGCACGCGGATGCGTCCGATTCTGATGACAGCCATTGCTACTGTCTGCGCCATGCTGCCGCTCCTGTTCGGGCAGTCCGAGCAGGGAAGCATCGTCTCGCAGAGTCTGGCCATTGTAGTCATCGGCGGCCTGACTGCGGCAACCCTGTTAACTCTGATCGTAGTTCCGGCAATCTATGAGCTGCTCTATTTCCGTAAATCCTCCAAAGAGCGCAAACAGGCTGCCGCAGCCGGAACTGTGGCGTCAACGGATCTGCCTAGCTGATTGGGGAAGTAGCTGCAAGATGAAGAGAACGGGATGGAATAGCTGGAAGTAGTAGTTGATAAAATTAGTAGTGGAAAAGTAGTAATTGGGACAGCAATGGGAGTTGGTAGCAGTAGTGAGAGCATAAATGAGAGCAGTGCGGAAATGTCCGCACTGCTCTTCGCTGTCTGCCGGGCGGCAGTGGAGTTTTCTTCGTCGGCCTCGTCCAAACCAGCCCCACTTGAGGCCGCAGGCAAGCAAGTAACTGATCCTGCGCTAAGGGGACCAGACTAGTGAACCCCTTCATTTTGCATACCAGATCTGTTGCTGGCAGGATTGAGAATCTCAAGTTCACACTGTGTAGGCAAAAATGTTGTACGTATTACAACTCGGCTACATAGATTCAAGGGTATTCATGGCGATTGTTGTATTAAATGCAAGAATTTCCCGCTAAGGCGCCTGGATGAGGGGGATTGTTGTCTTTTGTACAACAATTTTGGAATACAGCCGTTTTGATGAGGGGATTGTTGTATTTTGGGCAGGATTTTCGAGAAATATGACTTCAGCAGCGGGATACCTTGCTTGAATTGCAGGTTGTCTGCTACGACACCCTCACTTAAGTTCAAACTAACTAAGCCCTAGCTGTAATTGAGACATATAAACCGGGCTATAATTGCGCATGAGGAGTATAGAGATAGTAGTTACTATTTTTTCATGCAGAGAAGACAAAATTTAAATTTGTGAGAGGATGTATAACTATATAATTGGAAGTAATTGTGAAGATACACAGAGAGGGATGAGTCCAATCAGATCTGTAGCTACAACGCTGGCAGCGGGTACGATCCTGTCATTCGGTCTGCTGCTGGGATGCAGCAATCAACAGGCATCACCAATACCAACTGCTTCAGCAGGTCCATCTGCTTCTTCTACCCCCACTGGCTCATTAGCTGTAGTAGAAGTTCCGGTACTTGAAGAAGTAATCAGTCTGTTCCCCCTGGAGGGTCTGGCCAGCTCAGTGCTGATTGATTCCGTTAATGATGAGGGGATCATCCGGGCGAGAGCAGCGACGGAGCGGGGGGGGCTGCTGATGATCTCCAGCGGTCCGGAAGAGCGGGGGCATCTGAATGTCTCCAGCAACTACGGTCTGGAAGGGGAGCAGACCTATCAGGCGGATTACTCCATCGTGTACAGGGAGGATAATCAAGATCAGGAGTTATGGACGCTGCCTGCGTTCTTATTCGTGCGGCCATCCGATCATGTTCTGGAGTTCGATAAGATCAGCTTCAAGGAAGCGGATGTGTACCTGCTTACACCCCAGTATAAATCGGGGCATGGTCTGGTAGCTTATGCCTTCGCCATCAACAAGCTGAGCGGAGAGGCATTCCCGCTATTCTTCGCACAGGGTGAAGCCTCCGCACAGGTCACACTCGTCTATTCCGAATTGCAGCCCGCACCTGCCAACGATAATGAACGGCTGATCGTGTACCCGCCGGTTGGCGCTGGCGGTGATCCTGAACCGGAGCCGCATGTATACGAGTTAGATCTGCAGAAGCGGCAATTTACTGCACAGTAGGCAGCGGAAATACTATCAGTATGCACAAAGTAACCTCCCTATTGAACTGGATGCTAACAATTCCGATTTTATAAAGGGAGGTCTATTTTTGCGGTGTTCAGGCATTCAGGTGTTCAGGCATTTATGTGTTTAAAGGTGTAAACCCGTTTCCCGCTTAAACAGCGGAGCGGACGGAACGATTGTGTAAAAGCGTTAGCGGTCGCCTTTGTGTCCGGATTTTCACCGATAAGGTAAAATCAAGAAATCTGGACACAACAGCGATTGGAACAACGTTCCGTTTGCGTAGCGTCCACCCGAGTGCTCACGTATATCCTACTCCAACTTGTTAAAGGTTGTTGCTGTTATTTCGCCATCAATTCCCCGTACTCTCATACTTAGACAATCCATACCGGAAGATACCATAAGCCGCAGCCGCGCTTCCTATTGCCGCAACAGGGGCGAGCAGCCACCAGCCGGACCATCCGCTTTTGCCGAAAATATAGGTTGCCGGATAAAAGCTGATGAACGCATAGGGCAGCACAGTAGAAATAAAGATGCGGATCGCCTGCGGAAACAGGGTGATCGGGTATTTGGCCAGATCGGACAGGTTATGCACCATCAGCGGAAACGCATTGCCCGCATTGCGGATCCAGAAGGCGGCGGAATTCCCCGCGAGGTTGATCGATACCCGGATGATGACCGCAGTAATAAACAGCAGGATCAGAACGGCAGCTTTGCCCAGCGTCCAGTGAACCGGGCTATGAACGAGCGACTGCCAGACGATCACTCCGCCGATCAGCAGATTGCCGAGTCCGTTGATGCCGATCCCGGTGCAGAACACCTGAAGGACAACGGGCACCGGCCGCAGCAAATAACGGTCCAGCTCGCCCATGTTGACCAGCCGCCCGAGACGCCAGGTGCCTTCGAAGAACAAAGAGCCGATGCCCTCCGTCAGAAAGATCATAGCGTACATAAACGTAACTTCCCAGAACTTCCAGCCGTTAATATCCGGAATCCGGTCATAGATCACCCAGAGGAAGACAAACCCCAGAATCTGTGTCAAGGCGGCCGAGCACATCAAAATATAGAAGTCCTTATTATATTCCAAAATCGCTTTAAGCTGCTGCACATACAGCCGTTTGTAGAGGTAGAGCATTTGGGACATTTTCATTCTGCGGCCTCCTCCTGCCTTAGCCTCCATGGATGGTCACCTGGCGTACCGCCCAGTTCCACATTGCCTTGCCGGCAATCCAGAGTGCTGCCCCCCAGAAAAGTTGAATACCGATCAGCCGCAGACTCTCCCCGGTATCCGCCTGCTGCAGAAAGATCATCGACGGCGTGTGGATGATGGCCTGGAAGGGCAGCAGGAGAGCCAGCTTTTCCAGCCAGTCAGGGAAGAAGGCAAGGGGCACCAAAGCTCCGGACAGGAGATTGGTCAGAGCAATCCGTGTCCAGACGATGCCCATCGATCCGGTGGACCAGAAGCATAAAAGTGCCGCCAGATAGACAACGCCGAATTTCACCACGATTGCACCGAGCAGACTGACTGCGAACAAGATATAGACAGAGAACGAACCCGGAAAGGTGACTCCGGTCAGGAAGGTGGCGAACAGGATCAGCAGCACCGTACTCATGCCGCCTTCAAGCAGGCTCGAGCCCAAGGTTTCCGCGAACCTTGCGGTCTGGAAATCAATCGGCTTCAGCAGGTCCACAGCGACGCTGCCGTCAAGGATTTTGCCGGAAATAGCTGATTCCGAATACCAGGACAACACGGAGTTGGCCAGGAAGGTAACCAGCAGATAGGTTTTCATCTGGTCCCAGGTATAGCCGCCTACCACCTCCCGCCCGCTGTAAATGCCCTGCCACAGAAAGTAGATGGCCAGCAGATTGATAGAGTTCGCCAGAAAGGTAATGATGTAAGAAATCCGGTAGGCCAAAACCCGTTGCAGGGAGCGGTTCGCGATACTTCTGTACATTTTAAACTGGGCAGCAGTCATCATCGTGTGTAAGCCTCCTTATTCCCCGGTTCCGGTCAGATCCAGCTTGCCGTCATAGACGGCCTTGATGACCTGCTCAATATTAGTATCTTCCATCCGGAAGTCGACAACTTCGCCATATCTCATCACCCGGCCCACCACTTCACTGGCGGTATATTCGTACCGGTCAAAAGAGACCGAGAATTCCTGCGCGCTCTGCTGCGCAAGCTTCATTCCCGGTGTCTGCGTGAGCTGCGCGTACAACTCCGGCATCGGTGATCCGACCTGAAAGAAGATGACACGGTTTTTGGCAAAACGGGCCTTAACCTCGCTCAGGCTGCCGTCATAAATAATCGCCCCATGGTCGATGATAATCAGCCGTTTGCACAGATCCTCAATATCCCCCAGGTCATGGGTGGTCAGCATCACCGTAGTGTTCTGCTCCTGGTTGATCTGTTTGATGAACTCGCGGATTTTCTGCTTCACGGATACGTCAAGGCCAATCGTCGGCTCATCCAGATACAGAATCGGCGGGTTATGCAGCAGGGCTGCGGCCAGATCGGCGCGCATCCGCTGACCCAGGGAGAGCTTCCGGGCAGAGAGATGGATGAACTCGCTCATTCCCAGCATTTCAGTGAACAGCTCCATATTCGTCTTGTAGACGGCGCCAGGAATCTGATAAATATCCTTCAGCAGCGAAAAAGACTCCACAATCGGGATATCCCACCACAGCTGGGTACGCTGGCCGAACACGGCGCCAATCTGGGCGGCATTGTCCATTCTTTTTTTGTACGGATTGATACCGTTTACAGAAACAGTGCCGGCTGAGGGCATGAGGATTCCGGTCAGCATCTTGATGGTGGTGGATTTGCCGGCGCCGTTCGGGCCCACATAAGCTACCGTCTCGCCTGCTTCCACACTCAGATCCAGCGGCTTAACCGCCATCTTCTCGATATGCCGGGGCAGGAACAGGTGTTTAACCGCTCCCCCCAGGCCCGGCTCCTTCACTGCCTGCATAAATGACTTGCTCAGTCCTCTGGCTTCAATAATACTCAAGGCTAACCCTCCTGGAAATTACTTTGAAAGCGCGTTCGCTTGTTCGCAGCATATAAATTTCTGAATCCCAATCTATGTAAAAGACGTATGAATAAATATATCACTGCGGCAATGTCGAAAACTATCACAATCCATCGAATGAATATATTTATTTAGATTATTATGGCGAATGATGCTGCAAAAAAAGCGGCTACCCTGGTTAACTAGACTAACCGGGATTTGCCGCTTCGTTCGAGAATGGCTTTGAGGAGTAACCCTATTAACAGTGGCAGCACCAGCTGAACTTCCAGCCTCCAGTCTACAGCGTACAGGTCTACAAGGTTGATCTGCTTCAATAGAACATAGACCACGTTGTACATCAGGAAGGAGCAGCTGACGGTGAGCAGGGGGATTAGGGCCAGATTGCTTTTGGAGCGGAGCAGCCGGTAACCCAAGAAGAGCAATAGTGTATGGCTTATCATGATCGCAAGCGCATAATTACTGCCGAAGCGCATGAACGATACCATAGCGGTTGCCAGATTCAGGACTGCCGAGATATAGCCGATTCGAAGCATGTAGAACCTCCTTACTGAAAGGATACGGTCCTTATTACAGGACAACATAGCCGTTTTCACTTATGATTTTTAACTGCAGATTTTTCTATTTTACAGCGCTTGCAGGTTCATTTACAGGTCCAATGCTGAATGTTCTTTATTCCGTGATTGTATGTTATAATACTTTCTTTTAAAATCGGTTATATAGGAAATGGTAAAAATGGAGGAGGATCGTCGTGAGAATCTTTGAACAATCGAGAGCATGGAGCGTGCCCGGAGATTTGGAAGCACAGCAGCTTGAAGCTTTCCGGCCGCTTGACGCAGAGCAAATCGAATTACATAGCGGGCAGTCCGGGGTTTCTTTTCCAGAAGAATCGAAAGAGCATATCTATCATAGAGCCATGATATCTTCCATCCGCAGTGAAATGAATAAATTAAGCCAGCTGCTCTCTATTCCTTATGTTGTATTCCTGACGGACAAGGCGGGTACCATTCTGGAGCTGGTCTGTTCTTCTCCGGTTACCCGGGATGAGATGGAACAGGCGGAGCTGCGTCCGGGGGTTAGCTTATGCAGGCAGCGCTCGGGCATGAATGCCGTATCCTTGGCCATGGAGATGAATTGCATCGGGGTAGTGCGGGGGGCGGAACATTCCGACCAGGCCTTCCAGAACTGGAACTGTGTGTGTGCTCCGCTGCAGAATGAGGATACCGTCTTCGGATATGTGGACATTTCTTTTAATAGAGGAGAACCTATTGAATTCGCGATTCCGTTCGTGCAGCAGATTGCCGAGAATATTATGGAGAAGTGGATGGAGAAGAACCCGGAGATGCAGCAATACCGCCTGGAAGCCACTTTACAGGAATATAAGCTGACAGCGCGGGAGCAGGATGTAGCACGGCTATGGTTACTTGAGAAAAGCGCACTGCACATCGGGAGTGATCTGGGCATCAGTGAAGGCACGGTTCGGAATATGCTGAAGAGTATTTACAGTAAAATGCGGGTGAATGACCGCTTCCAGTTCGTCAAACGGCTTACGCCATAGAAGGCGCGCAAAGCCTATACATACATAAGAATAGCCGGGCAGTGATACTAGCGTATCGCTTGCCCGGCTATTTATTTGCGGTGAAGTTATTTCGCCTGTGCGTTGCCGCCAGTCGCGTTTAGCCGCAGGAGCAGTTCAGAACCGGCTTCCGCGCGGCCTGGGTCTCATCCAGACGGCTGATCTCCGTGGTATGCGGTGCATTAATAACGACCTCAGGTGTCTCCTGCGCTTCCTTAACGATCTGAATCATCGTCTCAATGAAGCCGTCCAGCGTTTCCTTGCTTTCGGTTTCAGTCGGCTCGATCATCATACATTCCTCTACGGTCAGCGGGAAGTACACGGTTGGCGGATGGTAGCCGAAGTCGAGCAGCCGTTTGGCAACATCCAGGGTACGTACGCCGTACTGCTTGAGGTTTCTGCCGGACATGACGAATTCATGCTTGCAGACACCCGGAAATGGAATTTCGAAATAAGGTGCCAGACGGTGCATCATGTAATTGGCATTCAGCACAGCGTTCTCGGACACCTCGCGCAGTCCATCCGGGCCGTAGGTGCGGATATAGGCGTAAGCGCGGACCAGAATGCCGAAGTTGCCATAGAAAGCTTTGACGCGGCCAATAGATTGCGGTCCGCCGGAGTCAAGCGAGAAGCTGCCGTCTTCGTTCTGCACAACCGACGGCTGGGGCAGGAACGGAATCAGCTTCGCCTTCACGCCGACCGGTCCGGCTCCCGGGCCGCCTCCGCCGTGCGGAGTACTCATCGTCTTGTGCAGGTTGAGATGGACCACATCGAAGCCCATATCGCCCGGGCGGGTGATGCCCATGATGGCGTTGGAGTTCGCTCCGTCATAATAGAGCAGTCCGCCAGCTTCGTGGACAATCGCGGCGATCTCTACGATCTGTGTCTCGAACAGTCCGAGTGTACTCGGGTTCGTGAGCATCAGCGCGGCGGTGTCGCTACCGACCGCCGCCTTCAGCGCTTCGAGGTCGACCATTCCCTTATCATTGGAAGGAATGGTGACGGTGTCGAGTCCGGCGGCTGCGGCGCTGGCCGGGTTGGTACCGTGCGAGGAATCCGGCACGATGACCTTGGAGCGGACTTCGCCGCGGCTCTCATGGTAGGCGCGGATCATCATCAGGCCGGTCCATTCGCCATGGGCACCGGCGGCAGGCTGCAGGGAGACGGCATCCATGCCGGTCAGTCCGGCGAGATCCTTTTGCAGCGTATACATCAGCTCAAGTGCACCCTGGATGCTCTCTTCCGGCTGGTACGGATGGATCTTGGCAAGGCCGGGGAAGCGGGCGACATCCTCATTGATTTTTGGGTTATATTTCATCGTACAGGAGCCGAGCGGATAGAAGCCGTTATCGACCCCGAAGTTACGCCGGGACAGGGCAGTATAGTGGCGGATAACATCCACTTCGGATACTTCCGGCAGCACTACGGGCTCGCTGCGGAGCAGGCCCTCAGGAATCAGTGAGCTGATGCTCTCTTCCTGCGGCACATCACATAGAGGCAAAGAGTACGCCGAGCGGCCGGGGCGGCTTAATTCAAAGATCAGGGTTTGTTCCGGTTTCATATACAGCCCTCCAGTGCAGTGGCGAATTCGTCAATTTCGGTTTTGCTTCTCTTCTCAGTCACGGCAACCAGCATATGTCCGGTCAGCTCGGGATACTCACGGCCCAGATCATAGCCGCCCAGATAACCTGCCTTCAGCAGCTTGGAGTTCACTTCACTGACGCTGCTGCCTTCCGGGAGCTTCAGGACAAATTCATTGAAGAACGGGGCTGTGAAGACGCGCTCTGCACCGGTGATTTCAGCCAGCCTTCCGGCGGCATAATGGCTCTTGCGGATGTTCAGCTCGCCAACCTCACGCATGCCCTCCTTGCCCATCACGGACAAGTAGACGGAAGCGCATAACGCCAGCAGCGCCTGGTTGGAGCAGATATTCGACGTCGCTTTCTCGCGGCGGATATGCTGCTCACGCGCCTGCAGGGTCAAAACGAAGCCGCGTTTGCCGTTACGGTCAACGGTCTGGCCGACGATCCGGCCCGGCATGCGGCGCATCAGCGGTTCGGCAACCGCGAAGAATCCGCAGGTTGGTCCTCCGAGTGATGCGGCGATACCCAGCGGCTGTGCATCACCGACTACGATGTCGGCGCCCAGCTTGCCTGGGGTTTCCAGCACGCCGAGTGCAATGGGATTCGCGCTGACCACGAGCAATCCCTTGACGGCGTGGATCAACGGCTCAATCTGGCGCAGATCCTCGATGCCGCCGAAGAAGTTGGGCGATTGAACCAGAACGGCGGCTGTATCGCCGTCGATCGCTTCCGCCAGCTGTGCGAGGTCAGTAACACCGTCTGCATAATCGATTTCTACGATTTGCAGGCCCCAGGCGTTGGCGGAAGTGCGCAGCACCTGGCGGGCTTCCGGGTGAACCGTACGGGAGACAATCAGCTTTTTGCGTTTGGTGGCGCCTGCGGCAAGCACGGCTGCTTCGGAGAAGGCCGTTGCACCATCGTACATACTTGCATTAGCAACCTTCATGCCGGTCAGCTCACAGATATAGGACTGGAATTCGAAGATTGCCTGAAGCTCGCCCTGGCTGATTTCTGGCTGATAAGGGGTATAGGCAGTATAGAATTCCGAACGGGAAATAATATGGTTAATGACAACAGGAATGTGGTGGTCATAGAGTCCAGCGCCGAGGAAGCTGGCATGGGTATCAAAGTCGGCATTTTTGTCAGCCAGACCCTTCATATGGCGCAGCAGCGCATATTCGTCCAGCGGGCCGGACATTGGCATCGTTCCCTGGTAGCGGACAGCTTGAGGGATATCAGCGAATAGCTCATCGATGGACTGAATCCCAACAGTCTCCATCATTTCTGCGCGGTCTTGCTCCGTCATAGGCAGATAGCGGTGCTTCATTACGGCTTCACTCCTTGGCTCTTTTTGTAGAACGGGGCTTTGATCACGGCAGCCTTCAGCTGCTTGCCGCGGATCTCCACATACACCTCTGTGCCGATCTCAGTATAGGCAGCATCCAGCAGGGCAAGTCCGAGATTACGTTTCAGCGTTGGGGATTGGGTACCGGTTGTGACTTCACCAATCTTCACACCGTCCGCATATACGGGATAATGGGAGCGGGGAATCCCGCGGTCGATCATTTCCAGGCCCACAAGACGGCGCGGGAGGCCAGCTTCCTTCTGCTTCAGCAGGGCATCGCGGCCGATGAAATCCGCTTTGTCCAGCTTCACGAAGAACTGGACACCCGCTTCGAGCGGCGTAATATCCGCCGAGAGCTCCTGGCCATACAGCGGCAGCTTGGCTTCGAAGCGGAGTGTGTCGCGTGCGCCGAGTCCGGCAGGGGTCAGGCCATGCGGCGCGCCTGCGGCCAGCAGACCATTCCAGAGTGCAGCCGCTGTGTGGACCGGGGCGTACAGCTCAAAGCCGTCCTCACCGGTATAGCCGGTGCGGGAGAGCAGTACAGAAACGCCGCAGACCTCGGCGTGTTCGATGAAGTGGAAGGGCTTCAGCTCTGCAAGCGGGGCAGAGGTAACTTCGGCCAGAATCGTCTCAGCCAGCGGCCCCTGCAGAGCGAGCAGCAGCGTCTCATCAGAGACATTCTTCAAGCTGACACCGCTGAATTCAGCGGTGAGATGCTCCTGCAGCCACTGGAAGTCCTTGTCGATATTGGAGGCGTTCACGACGAGCATGTAGCGCTCATGGCCCAGGCGGTAGACGAGCAGATCGTCAACCACTCCGCCGCTTGGGTAGAGCATCAGGGAATACTGCGCTGCGCCGTCTGCTAGGCGGCTGACATCATTGGTGGTCATCTGCTGGAGGAAGGCTTCAGCGCCGCTGCCGTCAACCATGAATTCACCCATATGCGATACATCGAACAGTCCGGCCTGCTGGCGGACTGCTTCATGTTCCTTAACGATGCCAGTAAACTGCACCGGCAGCTCCCAGCCGCCGAAATCAATGCATCTGGACTCCGCATAAGCGGCATAGAGATCATAAAAAGGCGTTCTTCTCAAAGACTCCATCGTGTCACCCCTTAGTCTGTTTACATGCAAAAAAGGACAGGCGAAAGTCCATCAATGCACATCAAACATGCATAAATTGACTTTCGCTCTGTCCTTTGTACCTGAGAGTTACCCTGCTATCCTGCCCGCAGGTTTCCCCGTTGGTGATCCGTTTCCTGTTGTCCAGGCTGTGGATGCTCTCCAGAGATGCGTCCGGCAAAGGTCCTTTTGCCTGAGAGATTCACCCATCCCGGGCTTACTCCTTCGGCGCTGCCCCTGAGGGTCAGTCTCTCCCTATGCCATCATTCGCAAACCATATGTTTTTCTACTGACTCCATTAAACCGGGTTTACAAGCACGCTGTCAATCAAAAAACGTCAAAAAGATGACAAATTTAATTTTCCTGTCAGTTATATTGACATTAGGCAAGGTCATAACTTAGGCTATAACTAAATTTAGAACTCCAAATGTGGAAAAGAGGCGGCTTGGAAATGAGTGAAGTGTTGGACAACCTGCTATACAGCGAAGAGCATGAATGGGCACAGCAGGGTGAAGGACGCGTAGTACGTGTGGGAATTACGGATCATGCGCAGCATTTATTGGGCGACATCGTGTTTGTTGAGTTTCCGGAAGTCGGCGCAGCCATTTCCGCGGGCGACAGCGTAGGCAGTATCGAGTCTGTTAAGACGGTGTCGGAGCTGTACTCGCCGGTATCCGGCAAGGTAACCAAGATCAACGACGCACTCGAATCCAGTCCGGAGCTGATCAATGATCAGCCATACGGCGGCGGTTGGATTTTTGAGCTGGAGCTTGACGGTGAGTTTGCCGAGGCAGCTTCCGGCCTGCTGGATGCGGCTGCTTATAAGGAATTGGTTGGGGAATAGTTTCAACCGTTTATGTACCCGGATTTTTAGAATAGATGACTGAACTGGATTTACGAACAGATGAACATGGCAGGCTTCTCTTATTACATTGGATGTTACTAATGTGAGAGGTCTGTCTTTTTGCGTTTCTGTATCATTCCGGAAAGCTGAGCAGGCCTGGATAAATGCGGGGAGCCAAGTGCCAAAGGGCGGGGAGCAGAGTCAAACCAGCAACGGCAAAGATAAGGCACAGCAATAGAAACCGGTATCTTTTTCTGGGACGGACATTGGGTTTGAGCACGAAGTAATACACACCGGCCGAATAAAACGGGAAAAGCACCACGGCAGACATGCCCATACAGACCAGAAATGTGGATTCCCCGGCGGAGGAAGGGATCATGGCTTCCGGGTTATAGACCGGATTGATCTGCAGAAAGAGGATCACAAATGTCAGATAAGCGAAGAGTAAAAGAAGAGGGAAACAGCGGATGCGTCCATCCTCGGACAGCCCGTAGAGCATCCACCAGACCCCGAGCCAGGGCAGGGCAAAGGCTGCGCCGGCAATAAGGAAGTCAATGCCTATATACATCAGTTTATCGGGTGGATACACATGGGCCAGGTCTCCCCAGAAGTAATCGGAGGAGAAGAACATCATAAATACAGATGATAAGCCAATGAAGAAGGTAATTATTCCCTGAGCAAAAACAATCATGATCAGCGAAACCAGCTGCCGCAGAAAATAGAGAAAACGGGTGGCGTCCGGTGTCGTTCCGTTTGTAGTCTGCATAGCGTTCAATCTCCTTATACTAGCAAATGGTTGCCGTGCCTTCTCATCTGCAGATCTCTGAGCTGATTCGCTTGCAAATACGTGTTATTCTTCCTCCTGAAGCTGCCGCAGGACAATGAGTTCGACCCGGCGGTTCTTCTGCCGCCCTTCAACGGTAGCGTTATTGTAGGCAGGTCTGGTATCCGCGTAACCGGCATACTGAAAAGTATCGGGGCTAAGCCCCTCGTTATCCAGGAAGAAGCGCAGCACAGAGAGTGCGCGGGCGCCGGATAGCTCCCAGTTATCCGTGTAATCTGAAGCGGCGGTTACCGGAACATTGTCGGTATGGCCTTCGATGCTGATCGTGGCACCGATTCCGCGGAACAGGCCGGAGAGCTGGCGCAGTGCCGGGAAGGCAGGTGATTTCAGCTCGGCTTTGCCGGCATCGAACAGGAACCGGTCGCTAAGCGTGATGGCAATGCCCTGCGGTTTATCCGCTACAAAGATCTGCTCCCCAAGGTTGTTATCTTCCACGTATTTGGTGATTACACCCATAAGCGCGGCCAGTTTGGCCTCCTGCTCACGAAAAGCGAGCTCACGCGCCGAAGGCTGGTGTTCTGCAGTTTCCCCGTTTTGCCCGGAGGTATCCGTGCCCGTCCCGGTTCCGTTCGAACCATTCTCCTTCACATTGCCCCCGGAAGAAAGACCGCCACCGGTGCTTCCGCCTGCTTCTTGTTCATTCGAGACTGCGGCTCCCGTGTTCCCCTGATTACCATCCAGCACTCCATTTCCGCCTTCAAGCACAGGACTGCCGCTCTTAAAGGTATCAGATAATGAACCGGTAACGATCGCGTATTTTTGCGTATCCAGACTGCTCATGGCGTACAGGATGATGAAAAAAATGAGCAGAAGCGTAATCAGATCCGCATAGGTAATCATCCAGCGGTCCCGGTTCTCCTTACCTCCACTACGCCGCTGGCGGCGGTTTCTTTGTCTCATAGCGGGTCTCCCTGGTTGTTTTTACTGCTGCGCCCCGGGGAAACATCGGGAATAAAGGCGGTCAGTTTTTTGCGGACCAGGTGCGGATGATCCCCATTCTGCAGGGACAGGATACCGACAAGCAGCATCTCCATGCTGCCCAGTTCGCTTTGGCTGCGGGATTTGATTTTGGAGGCGATGGGTAAAAATATAAGATTAGCACTGGCTACGCCATAGAGCGTTGCTGTAAAAGCGACGGCGATCGAGGCCCCCAGATTAGAAGGGTCCGTCAGATTGCTGAGTACCCGTATCAATCCCATTACGGTGCCGATGATCCCCATAGTTGGAGCGTAGCCGCCGGCGGCTTCGAAGATTTTGGCATAGCCTTCATACTTCAGTTCCTTGGCGTCCATTTCCAGTTCAAGAATTTGCCGGACCTGATCAGGATCGGTGCCGTCGACAATTAGAAAAAGCCCTTCGCGGGTAAAGGTATCGGGGTGCTCCTCCGCTCTCTTCTCCAGTGCGAGCACACCCCCGCGCCGAGTAATTGCCGCCATGGAGATCAGCTCTTCGGCCTTCTCCTGGGTGGTGTCGGGATGTCTGCCGAATGCCAGGTGCAGAGCCGCCGGGACGCTGCGTAATCTGGAGGCCGGAAAACTGATGAGTACAGCGGCAAGCGTACCTCCAAATACGATAAGCGCGGCATTCAACTGCAGCAGGCCCGATAAGCTTCCTCCCTCCCAGAGAAAGCCGCCGATCATTGCGGCAAGGCCTGCCAGCAGGCCGATAATTGAAGTGATATCCATAAGTTCAGGCTCCTTAAATTTCTATATATTATGGTTTGCATCAATCTGGGCAACGCTGTATAATAAACGGGAACGTGTATTCCTATCTTCCATATTTTTCAGTACGGTATGGAAAGGGGACGATTAGGGTTAGAATTATAATATAGTCATCTAATATTAGGCAAGGATACTCCCGCTGCAGGACCATTTAAGGTGTGGATGGGGAGGGATTATCTTCGGTTTTTCTCTATCCTCCTATCTAGTATAAATCATTCTCTATTCACTATAATCGGCATAAAAGCAATATAGTGTAAGGTGGTAAATACATGATAACTATTACCGCTAAAATTCAATTGATTGTTCCTCAACCTGCTATGGAGTCGTTACAGAGCACCTTGAATGCTTATCAACAAGGATTGAATTGGCTTTCTGAGAGAGTATATGAGACTAGGGAATTGAAACAATCTGCTCTGAATGCGTTATACTACCGGAAATTACGACATCAGTTTGGCTTAAAAAGTCAAATGGCTCAATCTGTGATGAAGACGGTGATTGCGCGTTATAAAGCAGTTCAGTCGAACAAGCATCGCTGGACCCTTGTTTGCTTTAAACAACCGGAGTACGATCTGGTATGGAATCGCGACTATTCTCTAAATGATCGCTTGTTTTCGGTAAATACGCTAGAGGGAAGAATGAAGATTTCATACATCAAAAAAGGGATGAAGAAATTCTTTGGTGGGACTTGGAAGTTTGGTACAGCAAAACTTATATACCGCTTTAATAAATGGTTTCTCCATATTCCGATGTCAAAAGAAAAAAGTCCATTAAATGATGACCGCATCATTAATGTCGTAGGTGTTGATCTCGGTCTGAATTTCCTTGCCACCACCTTTGACAGTAAGGGGAAAACCCGTTTTTTTAAGGGGCGTGAAGTGAAACATAAACGTGGAAAATTTAAAGCCCTTCGAAAGCAATTACAGCAATGCCGTACATCTTCCGCTCGTCATCGGCTGAAACAAATTGGTTCAAGAGAAAACCGTTACGTGTGTGATATCAATCATCAAATCACGAAGGCACTCGTTGAACAGTACCCAGATGGTACATTATTTGTTTTAGAGGATTTGAGCGGTGTACGAAAATCCACAGAGAAGGTGCATGTGCGTCACCGTTATGTGAGTGTATCTTGGGCCTTTTACCAATTTCGCGAACTGCTGACGTACAAAGCAGAAATGTATGGGCATATGGTGGTAGTCGTCGATCCTAAGTACACCTCCCAAACGTGTCCCAAATGTGGACATAAGGACAAACGTAATCGAAATAAGAAAGCTCATGCGTTTACCTGTTGTGATTGCCAGTACAAGTCAAATGATGATCGTATTGGCGCTATGAATCTGTACCGAAAAGGAATTGAACATATCAGTACAGTTACTGCGAAGGTATAGCCTTCGCGGTAGGGGTGAAGTCAACCATCCTTATATGCCGGCACTCGAAGATAGGAGTATCATCAGATACGTTTGCACTATCGGTCAGACATAAGTGTAGAGTGGTTTCGTGAGAGCGGAACAACCAGATCGAAAGATTTGACACAAGCGCCCACTTCAATTCCGCCAAAGCGGGGTAGTGCGGGTATTTGACATATTTTAGACGATAGAGGGGAGACGGGCAAATGAGTGATATTGTCGTCAGTACAAAGACATTTGAACTGGAGTCCGAGTATACACCCCAGGGCGATCAGCCTCATGCCATAGAAGAATTATTGGACGGCATCCGGCAGGGCAAGAAGCACCAGACGCTGCTGGGAGCGACAGGTACAGGCAAGACCTTTACCATCGCACAAGTAATTTCCAAACTGAACCGCCCGACACTGGTTATAGCGCACAACAAGACGCTTGCGGCGCAGCTGGCGAGTGAGTTCAAAGAATTTTTTCCAAGCAACTCCGTTGATTACTTCGTCAGTTACTACGATTACTACCAGCCAGAGGCATACATTCCTTCCTCCGATACCTTCATAGAGAAAGATTCCAGCATAAATGAAGAAATTGACAAGCTCCGGCACTCCGCCACCAGTTCGCTGTTCGAACGGCGTGACGTTATTATTGTTGCGAGTGTGTCCTGTATTTATGGCCTCGGTTCGCCGCAGGAATACGGAAGTATGCTGTTGACACTGCGGGTAGGGATGGAGAAGCCGCGCAATCAGATTCTGAGCCGGCTCGTGGAGATCCAGTACCAGCGCAATGACATTAACTTCGTACGCGGGACGTTCCGGGTACGCGGCGATGTGGTCGAGATCTTCCCGGCTTCACAGGGGGAGCATGCGATCCGTGTGGAGCTGTTCGGAGATGAGATAGAGCGCATTACCGAGATTGATGTTCTCACAGGAGAGCTGATTGGTGAGCGCGATCATATCGCGATCTTCCCGGCTTCGCACTTTGTCACCCAGGAAGAAACAATGCGTGTAGCTATTATCAACATTGAGCGGGAGCTTGAGGAACGGCTTGCTGTGCTTCGTGATGCGGGCAAGCTGCTGGAAGCCCAGCGCCTGGAGCAGCGGACGCGGTATGATATTGAGATGATGAAGGAAGTGGGCTTCTGCTCCGGTATCGAGAACTATTCCGGCCCGCTTACCTTCCGTGAGCCGGGAGCGACTCCATATACCTTAATGGATTACTTCCCGGATGATATGCTGATTGTTATTGATGAGTCCCATGCAACGCTGCCGCAGATCCGGGCTATGTATAATGGTGACCGTGCGCGTAAGACAGTATTGGTAGAGCATGGCTTCCGCCTGCCGTCCGCGCTGGATAACCGTCCGCTGCAGTTCGAGGAATTCGAAGAGAAAGTGAACCAGATTGTATATGTGTCTGCTACACCGGGACCATACGAAATGGAGCACTGCGATACTATGGTGCAGCAGATTATCCGTCCTACCGGCCTGCTGGATCCGATCATCGAAGTACGCCCTACAGAGGGCCAGATCGATGATCTGATCAGTGAAATCCGTGACCGTGTAGAGCGTGATGAGCGTGTACTCGTTACAACACTTACGAAGAAGATGTCCGAGGATCTGACCGATTACTTCAAGGAAATCGGGATTAAGGTGCGTTATATGCACTCTGATATCAAGACGTTGGAGCGGATGGCCATCCTGCGTGATCTCCGGCTCGGTACGTTCCATGTACTGGTGGGTATTAACTTATTAAGAGAAGGTCTTGACCTGCCGGAGGTCTCCCTTGTCGCCATCCTCGATGCTGACAAGGAAGGATTCCTCCGCTCCGAGCGTTCACTTATTCAGACAATCGGCCGGGCGGCCCGTAACTCTGATGGACGTGTCATTCTGTACGGCGACCGCATTACGGATTCCATGGAGAAGGCGATGAGCGAAACCCAGCGCCGCCGTGAAATTCAGATTGCCCATAATGAGAAGCACGGCATCACGCCTACGACAATCAACAAGAAAGTGCGGGACATCATCGAGGCCACCAAGGTGGC